>DATGHL010000006.1 GCA_035308025.1 Candidatus Binataceae bacterium | reverse complement strand
CCCGTCGGGCCAGCGCCGATCCATCAGGAATTGCTTGTAAGCGTCGCTCGTCGGGAAGGTTTCCATCAACTGCCGTAGGGTCATCATGGAAACAAGATTAGCAGCAATGGAATCTGTAGTCAAGTCCTTTAGACTTACCCTTTTTTGTGACTGCGTCTAACGGTGGTAATGTGGGGGGAGCTGATCCCGCCAATACTCAACCCATTCACACTAACGCGGCCAGTGTTGGTCAGTGGGAGCAGTTTTCATTTTCCCAGGTAAGTCCAAGCAACTCTCCGGTCAATATTAACTGCGCCACCAACATCAACGGCCCTTTTCAAGGCAATATCGCAGGGACAATAAGTCTGACTGTAGAACCAAATGGGTCTTACAGCTTCTCGGGTGCGGACAACAATAGCAACTGGCTTCCATACACTATGGCCGTTGCCGTTGTGATAGTGGGTTACGACAAAACGGCGTACACTTTTACTGCTCAAGGGACGATAGGTGCGGGTATTCCCTTTTCTAACAACAACTGGAACTGGTTGACCAACGGAATCAACGGCAACGTTCAAGCTAACTGGAATACCAGCATCGGGCTTGGGTGGACGTGGTATTACAACGTATCGGCTACCCTGAATGCCGCTACTCTGCTGAGTGCCCTGATGCAAGACGTCCAAACTATCGTAACGGTCGTCAAAGGCGTTATTGCTGTAGTTGAGTTTCTCGCCGCCTAAAGCGGCTTGGCGAAGCTGCTTCCGTCCGCCCGTTCGACGGTTACGGAGGAAGGTTTGGCGGAGGCTGTCCTCCGCGCGGGGGAGTAATCCTCTCCGTTTCTTCATGTTAAGGGGTGCAGCAGCCTGCTGCACCCCTTGCCACGGAGCGAACGCCGGGTAACAACCGGAAAGGGTTGTTGAAGTTGCGTGGCAACCTTTTTGGGAAACACCCGCGAGGCAGGAGGGGTCACGGTCCCGTGGGGCAACACTCTTGCAGCGCGCCAGGGCGGAGCCCTTAGCAGCACCGGCAGCCGCGCATCTTAAAAGGAAGGTGACCTAACATGATAGAGCGATGGGGTACTTTCTCGGTACGGGACCACATGAGCGACGCTCCTTTCGTGAGTGAAGTGCTGCTTTACGATCGATTGATCATTCCTGTCCCGCCCGCTGACAGGTCGGAAGACAAATTCTGGCAACAGTTCAAACCTGAGCGGCAACAACGATGCCTCGACATCCTGAACGTAAAAACCATCGCGAATGATGGCCTAGCGTTTACTGTGCCTTGGGATCGCTCCAAACGTGACCGATTTAAGAACAAATGAGTGCTGCCGCAGCATCGGCGACACAGCACCGGAGTCCGGAACAGCCCTATTACGAGGATCCGTTCTTGGGCACTAAAGAATTCATCAAGAATGAGTTCCTGCCGCCACTGCCCTTCGGTGTATCGAAAGCATGGACAGTGGCCGCTTATGGTTCTGGTGACGGATACCTGCAGGAAGCTGCGACTGCTGATCCTGACCGCCATCGTGGACTGGCTGGGGTGATTGCGTACCATTTCCTGACCCCAGCAGAGAGTGATCCCGAGCATGAACTCTTGAAAAGAGCGGTCGATCTCGTGGCGAAAGATGATTTTCGTCGGAAGCGCGCAGCCTTTTATGCATTTCAGGAAGACGTAATCCAGAATGACATCAGTGACAACAAAGCAATCGAAGAGCTGCAGGTGCTTCTGAAAGATTATAATGAAGCGACCCGTAAAGCCTTTATCAGTACCGTTGCTAGATACGTATTCTTGATGATCCCTATGGCTTTAGCTATGGTCGGGGTTCTAATACCGGGAAAGGCAGCAGGCCTCGTCTTAGTGGGAACTGGAGGTCCCGTAGAATTTACCAAATTTCGCCTGTTTGAACGCAAGCCTAGCATCGAAGCTGGCGAACTTGACGCGGCCGCCATGATACACGATGCGCGAAAGAAGCTGCCGCTGGTGGAGCGATAGCATCGCCGCCGAGGCTGCCGATGTCTTATGAAATCGTAAAGGACGTTGTCATTCATGAGGTCGGGCGCGTGGGAAGGTGGGGTCAGTGCTTGAGTTTTTTGACCTCTTCGGTCATCTCCGGGACCGCCTTGAAGAGATCGGCGACCAGGCCGAAGTCGGCGACGCTGAAAATAGGCGCTTCCTCGTCCTTGTTGATCGCGACGATCGTCTTGGAGTCCTTCATGCCGGCGAGATGCTGAATCGCGCCGGAAATCCCCACCGCGACGTAAAGCTCCGGTGCGACTACCTTGCCGGTCTGACCGACCTGGAGGTCATTGGGCACGAAGCCCGCATCGACGGCGGCGCGACTCGCGCCCATCGCGGCGCCGAGCTCATCGACCAGCGGTTCCAGCACGGTCTTGAAGTTCTCGCCCGACTTAAGCCCGCGACCGCCCGAGACGATGATCTTGGCCTCGGTGAGCTGCGGACGATCGCTCTTGATCTCGTTGAAGCCGACGAACTCCATCTTGAGAGAGGCGGCGTCGAGTTCGGCCTTGACCTTTTCGATCGGTGCGACGTTGTCGCGCGCCGCCGCCGCGTCGAAGGCGGTCCCGCGCACGCTGACCACCCGCACCGGTCCGTCGAGCTCGATCGTGGCGAGCGCGTTGCCCGCATACATGGGACGGACCATCGTGCCATCGTCGTTGATCGTAACGATCTCGGAGGCCATCGGGGCGTTGAGACGCGCGGCCACACGCGGCATCAGATCCTTGCCCATCGCGGTTGCGGTCGCGAGCACGGTCTCGGCGCCACTGCTCTTGACCAGCGCGGCGAGCGCCTGCGCGGCGGCGTCGGCCAGATGATGGGCGAGGCGCGGGTCTTCGAGCGCGATCACCTTGCCCACGCCGTATTTGGCGATTTCCGCCGCCGGCGCGTCGCAGTTGTCGCCGATCACAACGGCGATACAGGCCCCGCCGCGCTTGCGCGCCAACTCGAGCCCGGCATTGATCGCGACCAGCGTGGTCTTGGGAAAGTGGCCGCCCTTATGCTCGGCGAAAACTAGTACATCACCCATTGCTGAATAACCTTACATCCCTAAGAAGCTTGGCTAGATAACTTTGGCTTCGGTGTGGAGGGCCGCGACGAGTTCGGCGACCGAGCCGAGTTTGCGTCCCGCCTGACGCTTGGCGGGCGCCGTCAGCGTTTTGATTTTGAGTTTCGGCGCGAGGTCCACGCCGAGACTATCGACCGCGATTTCGTTGAGCGGCTTCTTGCGCGCCTTCATGATCCCCGGCAAAGACGCATAACGCGGCTCGTTAAGTCGCAGATCGGTCGTGATCACCGCGGGCAGCGGAAAGGCGATGGTTTCGAGGCCGCCGTCAGCCTCGCGCACGACCGTGCATTTCTCGTCCGCAAATTCGATCTTGGAGGCGAAGGTCGCCTGCGGCCAGCCCAGCATCTCGGCGATCATCTGACCGGCCTGATTCGAGTCGTCGTCGATTGCCTGCTTGCCGATAATTACGACTTCAGGCTTCTCGTTCTCGGCGACCTTGGCGATTACGCGCGCGATCGCCAGCGGATCGAGCGGGGTGTCCACGCGCACCAGGATGGCGCGATCGGCGCCCATCGCGAGACCAGTGCGCAACTGCTCCTGCCAGCTCTGCTGGCCGACCGAGATCAGCACGACCTCGCCGGCACCCTGCTTTTCCTTGATGCGCAGCGCTTCCTCAATCGCGATTTCATCGAACGGGTTGATCACCCATTTCACATTATCGGTCGCGATGCCCGAGCCGTCGGGCATCACGCGGATAGTCGTGGCCGGGTCGGGGACACGTTTGACGGGAACCAGAATCTTCACAGTTAATTGCTCCGATGGTGAAATATAGGGGCTGGCCCGGCGGAAGGATAGAGGCCCAGCGCGCGCGGCGTCACTCGTTGAAGCCGAGGCGATGCGACAGCTCGCGGCCCGCTTCGAGCACCAGCGGCGCCAGCTCCGCGCCGATCCGATCGCCCGCAAGCCGATATGACGGACCGACCACCGCCAACGAGCCGACTACTGAGCGGGTATAGTCGCGAATCGGCACCGCGAGCGAAGTGACATCCTCGAAGAATTCGCCGCGATCGACCGAGTAGCCTTCGCGCGCGACTGCCTCCAGTTGGGCGAGCAGCGCGCTGCGGTCTACGATCGTTTGCGGCGTGTAGCGGTCGAGGTTTTCGGGCAGCAGCGCGCGGAACTGTTCGTCGAGGTCGAAAGCGAGGTGGGCCTTGCCGATCGCGGTGCAATGCAAGGGCAGGGTCTGTCCGATCGGCGGCGTCGTCCGCACCATCCGATCCTCGGGCTCAGCGGCTTCGAGCGGCACCACGCCCTCGCGGCGCGCGACCGCCACGAAGGCGCTCTCCCGCGCGCGCCTGGCGACGTCAGCGAGAATCGGTCGCGCCTGACGCACCAAGCCCATATGATGGATGTAACGGCGTCCCAGATGCAGGCACTTAATCCCGAGCCGATAATTCTCGCTGGATTTGTTCTGTTCGATATAGCCGCGTGCTTCCAGCGTCGCGAGCAAACGGAAGACGTTGTTTTTGTGCAGCTTGAGCCGTTTCGAGAGTTCGGTAACGCCCAACTCATCGACCTCGCCGAAGAACTGTTCGAGTACGTCGAGGGAGTGCATCACCGATTGAATAACGTAGTTTGTCTTTTCTCGGCGCAATTTTTTCTGTGGTTTCCACGAGCCCCCGCGATAGTAGCGGAGACTCCATAAACAGGAGTGGAAAGCTGTTTTACTTTAGATAAGGCTGCGGAATGATGTCAACGCCGTCTGATTACTCGATTTAGGAGCCGCGATGGCCGATTTGCTCAAGTCGAATTTTTTCCGCCGGGTCGATGAGACCGACGACGAGGAGTTCTATCGCGCGCCGCGCCGGGTGGTCCATATCGACGACGGCGCCATCGCTGCGGTCGGCGAAATTTTCGTCAGCCGCGTGGCGCCGGGCAGTGAAATTCTCGATTTGATGAGCAGTTGGCGCTCGCATATTCCGAAAGAGCTCAAGCCGGCGCGCGTCGTCGGCCTCGGGCTTAATCGCGAGGAGATGAGCGACAATCCCGCGTTAAGTGAAATCGTGGTGCATGATGTCAATCGGGAGCCGCGATTGCCCTTCGCGGATAGTTCCTTCGACGCGGCGCTGATAACCGTGTCGGTGCAGTATCTTACCCGGCCAATCGAAGTATTCGCCGAAGTTGGGCGGGTGCTGCGCGTGAGCAAGCCTTTCATCGTGAGCTTCTCGAACCGCATGTTTCCGACCAAAGCGGTCGCGCTCTGGCAGGCTTCCGGCAGTGCGGGTCGGGTCGCGGTCGTGACACGCTACTTTGAAGAAAGCGGCGCCTTCGAGCAGATCGAGGTAATCGATCGCAGCGAACGTCCAGGAGCGCCGTCCGATCCGATTTGGGCGGTGATCGGTTATCGGCGGTAATGAGCCCGCTTCAGCCCGGTTTCAAGGAGAGGTTCACACGATGATCTCACATCGGGGACTGCGCCATCTGGCTCTGCGGGTGGCGGATGTCGAGCGGGCGCGGGAATTCTACGCGCGCGTCTTCGGCATGCGCCTGGTATGGCAGCCCGATGCCGATAACGTCTATATGAGTTCCGGATGCGATAACCTGGCGCTCCATCGCGGTGCCCGCGGCGACCCCGCGGCGCAGACGCTCGATCATCTGGGCTTCATTGCCGCCTCGGTTGCTGAAGTCGAAGCGGGTTTCGCCTGGGCGGTGACCCACGGCCTCGACATCGTAAAGCCGCTGGCGCATCATCGCGACGGCTCGGTCTCGTTCTACCTTCGCGACCTCGACGGCAACGTTGTCCAAGTGCTGTACGAGCCTGCTATAAGTTCGCTGGATTTCGTGGCGAACAAGTAAGCGCTGCTCGGCTATCGGCTCAAATCTGATTCGGCTAACGTAGACACGGGTCACGATCGCGCTAACCCGCGATGGTGCTGCGAGAAGTGGGGGTATGATGAACGGTTGTGCGACACCCGAGGGTACCGCCGCTTACGCGCAGCGTTTCAGCGCGCTCGACGGTAATTACCGCCCGCTACTCGGGCTGGCGGTATCGTCAATTGGGCTCGGCACCTATCTGGGCCAGAGCGATGCGGCGACGGACGCGGCCTATGCCGAGGCTCTACGCGCTGCCCTGACCAGCGGCATCAATGTGATCGACACGGCCGTCAACTATCGCGATCAGCGTAGTGAACGCGTGATCGGCGCGGTGATGGCCGAGCTTTGTGCCGCGGGCAAGCTGCGACGAGAGGAGATTGTCGTCGCGACCAAGGGCGGCTACCTGGCGTTCGATGGCGGCATGCCGGCCGATCCGCGCGCCTGGTTCGAGGCGCAGTTCATCAAGCCCGGGATTGTCCGGGCGGGCGACGTCGTCGACGGCTCGCACTGCATGACGCCGCGCTATCTCGACGCGATGATCGAAACCAGTCGCAGGAATCTTGGGCTCGCTACGATCGATATCTATTACCTGCATAACCCGGAAGCCCAATTGAGCGCACTTAGTCGCGAGCAGTTCAACGCGCGCCTGAGGGACGCCTTTAGGGCGCTTGAAGGCGCGGTCCGCGACGGCCGTATCGGAGTTTACGGCGCGGCCACCTGGAACGGCTATCGTGCGACGCCAAAGGATCGCGGCTATCTTTCACTGACGGACATGGCCGCGATTGCGCGCGAGGTTGGCGGAGAGGGTCATCATTTTCGCGTCGTGCAACTGCCCTACAACCTCGCGATGACCGAGGCGTTGACGGCGCGCAACCAACCGATGCCCGACGGCAAGAACGGCAGCCTGCTCGCCGCCAGCGACATCCTGGGTATCGGGGTCTGCGCCAGCGCCTCGCTCCTGCAGGGGCAGCTCACGCGCGGGCTGCCGGCAATTCTAGAGGAGACCTTCACGGGGCTGAACTCCGACGCGCAGCGCGCGCTCCAGTTCGTGCGTTCGACGCCCGGGGTCAACGTCGCGCTGGCCGGGATGAGCACGGTGGCGCACGTCGCGCACAACCTCGGCGTCGCGCAGCATCCGCCGGCCTCGTTCGAAACACTACTGAAGCTCTTTGAACCGACGAAATAGCCATATAGCCCGGTAGCAGGATGGTGACGAGCGTCTAAAGCGGGCTGCGGTATGAAGATCGATTTCCACGCCCACGCCTTTCCCGCCAAGCTTTTCACCGAGCTCGCGCGGCTCTATCCCGGAATCCTCGAGTTGCAGCGCGACGCCGAAGGACAGTTGATTGCGCTGTGGTGCAACGCGCCGCTGCCGGCATGGGATCATGGCGCAAGGCTCGCGGACCTCGATGGCGCAGGAATCGATGTACAGATTCTTTCCGCTCCGCCGATCTACAACCGCGTTGACAGACACGCACCCGAGCTCTGCCGGATGGTCAATGACGCACTGGCGGAATCGTGCCGCCGCGAGCCTCAGCGGCTCAAGGCCTTTGCGCATCTGCCCTTTAACGATATCGATCAAGCGCTGGCCGAGATGGCGCGGGCGCTCGATGAACTCGGCTGTGTCGGCGTCTTAATCAACTCCAATGTCGGCGGCCGCTATCTCGACGAGGCGGAATTTTATCCGTTCTGGGAAGAGGTCAACCGCCGGCGCGTCTGCGTGTTTATGCATCCATCGATCTCGCCGGTTTATCGCGACGCGCAGCCGGCCACGATGTTGTCGTTCCCGTTTGACACAACGCTCGCAGCGCACCGCTTGGTGGCGGGCGGGCTATTCGAGCGCTTTCCCGACGTCGTGCTGGTGCTGGCTCATCTCGGCGGGACCCTGCCTTACCTGGCCCGCCGGATCGATCTCGCCTACGACGCGCCGGGCTTTTACGCCGGCTATCCTCGTCCGCGCCGGCGGCCGAGCGAAGACTTAAGCAAGCTTTACGTGGATACGGCGCTGGGCTGGAATCGGAGCGCTTTCGAGTGCGCGCGCGAGCTGGTCGGAATCGATCACATCGTCTTCGGCACGGATTATTTTATCCGCAGCACGCGCTTTATGGATTGGACCAGCGAGTTTATCGACGGGCTCGGGCTCAAGCCCGCCGAGCGCGAATTGGTTTACTCGGGCAACGCCGCACGCATCCTGAAACTTCACGGCTGAGGCCGTGGATTAGAGACGTCATGGCTGCGTGGCCTAAGTTCGTGCGAGGCGTGAAGCCGCGTCAACGGAGCGGCGGAGCGTCCGGACGGTGAAAAAATGAAGATCGGATTCATGGCCGATACCCTGCACCAGAAGGCGTTACAACACTGCAACGGCAGTGTCAGTCGGCGTCGCGGAACGGGACAGCCCTTAATCTAGTGCCGCAAAGCGGCGAGATCAGGCAAATTAGCCTTGAGTATCCAAGGCTGGTCCAAGAGAACCGGATTTCATAAGCGCCGGGTGCTTCGCGGAATCGGCATAGCGCTTGCTGAATAGGCTGAAACCAAACGATTTTGGAGGGCCCACCGATGTCCGCAATCTCTGCTATATCGCTTCACACAGTTCCGGAAATTACCCAGCCTCCGGTGGCTAACGGCTACAGCACCGCCAGCGCGGTGGTGAACAGTCTGCAATCGATCAGTTCGGCGCTGCAGTCGGGCGACGTGGCTACGGCGGAACAGGCCTACGGCTCACTCTCGCAGTTGCTGGGGTCGGTCAATTCCGGATCGCCGGGGCCGGCGTTGACGGCGCTCGGGCAGGCGCTACAGAAGGGCAATATTTCGGCGGCCGAGAAGGCGCTCAGCGCCGTCAGCAATAACATTCTGGGGATTCTGCAAGCGCACGCCGCGACACAGGGAGCGGCGGGAAATTCGAGCGGGGTCACGCGGATCGACGCGCTCATCAGCCAACTCGAGACGATACCGGGCGTGAGCGCCAACACCGCCTCTTCCGCCAGCATTGCCAATCCGCCCGCGGACAACGGCGCTTCGGCCGGCGGTCCCGGGGGAGTGAACGTCGTCGCGTGAAGCGCTGAACCAATCTGTCGATTCGATCATGCGGCGCGTCGGCCGCGAGAAAGATCGCTAGATTGAGGTATCATAGGCGAGCGCCGCGGCCCGCCAAAGATTGGCGGCGGGGTCAGACTTTGTGCGAAGCTGGCCGCGGAGGATCATAACGATGGCGCTTGAAGTGACGTGGGACAGCAAGGTCTGCATTCACTCCGGCAATTGCGTGAAGACGCTGCCGGAAGTCTTCAAGGTCGAAAATGGCAAGTTCGTGATCGAGCCGGCGGCCGCTGACGAGAGTCGCTTGCGCGGCGCGATCGCGGCGTGCCCTTCGGGTGCATTAAAGCTCAAGCAATAGTCGGCGAGGGTGGACGTCGGGGCTACTTCTTTTTGCCCCCGTTACGGCTGCGATTGAGGCGGCTGAGCGCGGCCTCGGTGGCGCGGCCGGCGGCGACCGCCTCGAGTTGTGCGCGGATACGGTTGGCGAGCTGGCGGCGAAAGACCGGCTTGGCGAGAAAGTCGCTAACTCCCAGACGCATCCCTTCGGCGCGGGCGTCGAGGTCGTCGCGCGCGGTAATCATGATGATCGGGATTTCCGCAGTCCGGGGATTCCCTTTGAGCGCACGGCAGACGTCGAAGCCGTCCATCCCCGGCATCATGAGGTCGAGCAGGATAACGTCGGCGGTGCGGTCGCGCAGCAGGCGGAGGCAATCCTGACCCGAGCCGGCCTCGATCGCAGTATAGCCTTCACGCTGGAGATGGCGGGCAAGAATCGAAACCGTATCGGGGTCGTCATCGACGACCATGATTTGCGCAATCCGTTGCTCCGCCATCGTGTCTTTAGCTTTCGTCATGGCCATACAAATTGGAAGGGACTAGGACGCCGCAGCGGCGCAGTTTTGCCGCGAAGGTGGTGCGCTTGAGCCCCAGCAGACGCGCCGCCGCCTGCTTGTTGCCGGCGCTCTGCTTCAACGCCTCGTTGATCATGCGGCCTTCGAGCTCGCGCACGATCGCGTTGAGGTTCACGCCCTTCTCATCGAGCGCCGGCGTCTCCGGCGGCGGGTTCAGACGACTGCCGTTTAACAGGTTGGCAGGCAAGATCGACGGGTCGATGACCGAATCCTCGCACAGGATGACCAGGCGCTCGACCATATTTTCAAGCTCGCGAACGTTGCCGGGCCAGTCGTAAGACCACAGATGGACCATCGCCTCGTCGGTCACGCGCCAGGTGTGGCCCGGGCGGCGCGCGCGCAGGCGGGCGAGAAAATGATCGATCAGGAGGGGAATATCGGAGCGGCGCTCGCGCAGGGGCGGGATGGCAATCGGCAGAACGTTGACGCGGTAGAAGAGGTCCTCGCGGAAGCTGCCTTTCTTGACGGCGGCGAGCAGGTCGGCGTTGCTTGCGGCGATCACGCGGACGTCGACTTTGGCCGAACGATCCGAGCCCACCGGACGCACGACGCCGTCTTCGAGCACGCGCAGGAACTTGGCCTGCAGCAGCAGCGGCATCTCGCCGATCTCGTCGAGAAAGATGGTGCCCCCGTCGGCCGTGGTGAAGAGTCCCTGACGCGCTCCGGAGGCGCCGGTAAAGGCGCCGCGCTCGTGGCCGAACATCTCGGATTCGAGCAGCTCGTGCGGAATCGCGGCGCAATTGACCGGTACGAAGGCGCGGTCGCGCCGCACTGAGAGCGCATGAATCGCCTTGGCGACTACCTCCTTGCCGCAGCCGCTCTCGCCGGTGATGAGGACGTTGGCGTCATCGGCGGCCGCGATCTTCTCGAGCAGTGCGCGCAGCTTGACGATCGTGGGATGAGCGCCAATCAGCGTCTGTTCAGGCAGCGGGTGGCGCGTCAGTTCTCGCAAGTTGGTTACAGCCATCGGTGCGCGAGGCTCCGGTAACTTTAAGCCGTTGGGCCTCAAAATCTTTTCACGTTATCCACACACTAGACAAGCCTAAGAATCACTCAAGCCCGATTTTGATTCGTTATGGGCGTTATCTGTTTCCAGATCGTCAGTCTTGAGGTCAGTCATTGGGATCGGTCGTCGGGAGTGACGGCGCAGCGGTAGTGTGCGGCTTGGCCGGGGCCCTCGGCCACTGAGACCTCGAGTGCGAGCACGCCCGCGACTGCGTCGCGAGTGCGCAAGGCCGCACACAACTCATGCCACAGGAAGCGCGCCAGCTCCTCGGCCGAGCTATGCGCGATCGCGAGCAGGGCGACGTCGGCGGCGGGAAAGACAAACTCGTCGTGCTCGTAACGCACCCGCACGCGATTTTCTTCCTGCGTGATTTGGAGGCAGTCGCTATCGGCCGGGATAATCGTCCGCTCATCGAGCCGATCAACAATCTCCTTGAGCAAGCGCTTGACCAGACCGAAATCGAGCACATAGCCCATCGCGCCGAGCGCGCCTTCGACCTTCACGCCGACCTGATAGTTATGGCCGTGCAGGGGCTCGCGGAAACCGGGGTAGGCGATAAAGTGGGCCGCCGAGAATTTCAGATTCTCCTTGGTCACGACGATCGAGAAGCCCGATGCGATCGGTGTCGTCATGCCGGCACCGCGGCGAAGAACGGCTGCAAGCGCGGCTCGGCCAGCCCACCGAAGGCGGTGTGGTAGCGCGCCTCGTCCATCGAGGTCGCAGAGCAGAAGCGCGCGCATTCGTCCACGACTGCGGCGGCGAGCCGCCGCTTCACCTCAAGACCTAGCGGGCTGGAGGGGTCGAGTCCTGCGACGAGATCGGCAACCCCGAGGCCGTGAACGCCGCCGAGGATGCACTCGACGAAATAGCCGACCTGGCCGTCGTACTCGGGCTGCAGATTGGGCCGGTTGACGGCGAGGGCCTCAGGCAGCGAGAGCAAGCGCTCCATGCCGCATTCGTTGCGCTTTGAGCGCACCGCGGGATCGCCGCTGCCCTCAAAGCCGGAGCCGATCGCGGCGACGCCGACGCGGCCGTCGTGAAACGGGATCGGATGGAAGACATAGCCCGGCGAGGTATATCCGACGAGCTCGCGCAGAGCCGTGCGATAGGCCAGCAAATCGAAACGCGTGCGCTCCGCGAGCGCGAAAAGGTATTCACCGAGAGGCTGGCCGGCGTGATCGGCCAGCGCGATCAACTCGCAGAACTTTTCCGGCGAATATTCCTCGCGCCGTGCGATCTTAGGCGCCCACTCACGATCGAACTCGAGGCCGAGCACCCCGATCCCGTCGACAGCGGCGCCGCCCCGCGCGACCAACGGCTGACCTATCGCGAGCGGCTCCAGATCCATCGCCAGATAATGACCGTGGCTCGAGGGTTTGGCGAGACCGCGCCGCGCATTCGCCAGGGTCACCGGAAAGGCGTCGCGCGCGATTAGTTTGCTGCCGCCGCCGCGCCGCTCGGCGAGAATTCCGTAGCCGCTCAGGAGCGAGCCGTAGGCGACCATCAGGATCGTGCGATTCTTTTCTGCCGGCAAGCTCGCGTCCCCCGCGTTGTTGAGCGCAACACGAAAATACTATCTGCGCGGGCCCTGCGGATCGATGGCGCAAACGCCGCCGCGCCGCGCACTTCGGCTCGATCGCGGTCACAGCCACAGGAGGATTCCGCGGGCGGGTGTCGCGGTCGCGCGCGCGATCGCGCGCAGATAAAGCGCGAGCTGCGCACGATACTCCTCGAGCCGACCCGCGATTGCCGCGTCGGTCTTGTAATCAACCACCGTCCAGTGTCGGATGCCCGCGGCGTCCACTTCGAGGAAAGCGAGATCGGCGGTTCCCTCGACCAGGCTGCCGTCGTCGAGTATGAGCGTGAGCGGAGTCTCGCGTCGAAGCTCGATCGCGGCTGCCGCCCGTCGTAACAGCGGTGACGCGAGCGCGCTCGCCCCTGCCGCGCTTGCCGCCGCGACCTCGTCTTCCGGTGCGCCAAGGATGCGGCCAAAGAAGAGCGCCGCCGCTGCGATCGCGTCGGGAGCGGCGTCGAGCGCGACGCGCGAGAGTATCGCGTGGACCAACGTGCCGAAGCGCGCGCCATGCAGTCGCGCATCCTTGCGCGCCACTTCGATAAGCTCGATCGTCGCGGCTTCCTCGAGGAGCAGGCCCCCGGCTGCGGCGGCTTCTGTCGCGATCGACACGCGAAGTGACGGGATCGCGCCGGCCTTGAGCAAAGCGTCGCGCGAATCGCGCCAAGCCTCGGCTTCCTGCTTGCCTGCGACGGAGCGGCCCCCCGGCGCTTCGTCGGCCTCGAGCAATCTGGTCTGGCGCAGCCCCATGCTCGCGCGCGCATCGAGCTTGAGCAGGGCCGGGTCCCACCAGACTACTCGATGGTCGCCGGTTTCCGGCCGATGGAGTCCCGGCGCCACTCCGGCGCCGTTGAGATGGGCGTCCGGCGGACGGGTGCCGACGAAGGCCGAAGGAAATTCGGGACAGCCCTCAGGCGCACGCGTCAGCGGAGTCAGCGCGACTTGCCGATCGGGATAGAGCGCGGGCGCGAGCTTGCCGAGCCAGCCGTCGTGACGCGCGTCGCCGATGACGGGCACGACGAGCAGGTCGCGCGCGCGCGTGGCGGCGACGTAGAGCACGCGCACGGCCTCTTCTTCGTCGCGGCGCAACTCTTCCGCGGCATGTTCGATGAGCTCGCGCGGCGCGCATCCGGCCAGCGTCTGCACGCACAGATGGCGTGCGGGATCGACGTAGCGGCGCGCGGCGCGTGCGGTTTCATTGCAGGTCAGGTCCGCCAGGATGACCACCGGAAACTCGAGGCCCTTGGCGCTATGCACAGTCATGACGCGCACGCCCTCAGTCCCTTCCTCGACCACCGGCGCGTCGCCGGCCTGCTCGCCAGCCGCGCGCTCTTCGAGCAGATCGACGAAGCCGCGCAGCGAGGTCGCGCCGCTGGCCGCTTCGTAGCGCCGCGCTGTCTCCATCAGCCGCATCAGGTTCGCCAGCGCCTGCTCGCCGGTCGGCCAGATCGCGAAGCCGGCGTGCGCGCGCGTCTTCGCGAGTAGCTGCGCGATCGTCTCGGCGATCGGCCGCCGGTTGCGTCCGCGATGGAGCTCGCGCAGCACGCCCAGTGCCGCCGCCACTTCGGCCAGCTCGGCGGCCAGCGCCGGCGGCATCGAGCGAAACGGATGCAGACTGCCGCAGGTCTCGCGAAAGCGTAGCAGCGCCGCGTCGGTCAGCGCGAACAGCGGACCACGCATCGTTGCATAGACACTCAACTCGTCGTCGGGACGTTCGATCGCCGCCAGTGCGTTGCGTAGCGCCTCGACCTCCTCGCGTTGATTGAACGAGCCGCCGCGCACCAGCACATGCTCCAGATGGCGCCCTTCGAGCGCGCGCACATAGTCGCGCGTGACATCGCGCGGACGACCGCCGCGCCACTGATTCAGCCGCCGAAAGAGCATGCAGATGTGGCGCGGCCGAATCGCCGTCCGCCGCTCAGGCGCGTCGCGCTCGGTCACCGTCCAGCCGCTCTCGCGAATCAGCCATTCGATAAAAGCCGCGATCGCATCCGGCAGCGACTTCTCGATGCTCCAATCCGTGATCCGGCCGTAGTCGCTATAGGGCGCGGGCACGGGCAAGGCGACAATCGCGGGCTGCGCAGGCGCGTCGAGCCGGAAGGCTTCGAGCGCGGCGTAGGCCGGCTGACTCGGCGACTCGACCGGCATCAGCGGCGCGAAGGCCGCGTTGATCATCTGCTGGATTTCGGCGGTCGCGCGGAAGCTCACGCGCAGATGTTCGAGCGCGGCGCCGCGCGCCAGCAGCCGCTGCTTGACGCTCTGATAGAGCGCGACATCGGCGCGGCGAAAACGATAGATCGATTGTTTGGGATCGCCGACGATAAACAGCTTGC
Source organism: Candidatus Binataceae bacterium (assembly GCA_035308025.1). Classification (NCBI taxonomy): domain Bacteria; phylum Candidatus Binatota; class Binatia (SeqCode); order Binatales (SeqCode); family Binataceae (SeqCode); species Binataceae bacterium (SeqCode). The sequence continues at coordinate 47,945 of DATGHL010000006.1, read as the reverse complement.
CCGGCCGGGGCGTGACCGCCAGCCAGTCCGTCGCAGCCGGATCGTCGGCGGCAAGCAGCAGCAAGATTTCCGCCTGCAGCGGATCGGTATCCTGAAATTCATCGACGAAAATATGGCTGAAGCGCTCCTGCAGCTCAGCGCGAACCACGGCGTTGCTGCGGATCAAATCGCGCGCGAGCCGCAGCAGGTCGAGAAAATCCAGCCGTCCGGCGCGATCCTTCAATTCGTCGTAGTAGGCGATCACCGGCCACAACTCGTCGCGCAACTGGGGCGCGAGGTTGGCGCCGGCCCGCTCGCGGAAATCCTCGAGCCGCGCCTTGATCGCGGCGCGCCGGACGAAAGCCTCCGCCCGCGTGATGGTGCCGAAGCTCTCCCCGCGCCCCTTCCATCCCCAATGGCGCTGATTGCCTTGCAACAGCCGCAGGAGGGTATCTTCGAGCGCGTCGTAGTCGCGCGCGCGCACCGCTTCGAGCCGCGTTGCCTCTGCGAGCGGGCGCGCGAGCAACTCGAAAGAACGGCGCAGCCAATCGTCGGCATCGGCCTCGGCCGCGATCGCGCCCGCCGCCTCGATCATTTCGACCAGCTCGCCGATCGCGGCGTCACGCTCGAACTCCTCGTCCTGCCAGGGGGTGGCGAAATCGCGCCACTCCAGCAACTCGCGCGCCGCCGCGGCGAGAATCGGCCGCGGACCCTCGCGATCGGCCAATGCGCGGCGACGCAGGATGCGCCGCAAGGCGGGACCGGGTGCAGCGAGGGCCTCTTCAAACCAGCGCCCGAAGGCCGCCTCGAACAACGCGCGCTGCACCTCCTCCGGCGCGATCTCGAACATCGGATCGACCCCCGCCGCGATCGGGCGCTCGCGCAGCAAATCGGCGCAGAACGAATGAATCGTCCCGATGTGCGCCTCTTCGAGCTTTTCCAACGAGTCGCGCAGATGCTTACGCGCCGCCTCATCAAAATTCGCTGCGTCGTGCCGCGCGCACTCGATCGCGGCGCGCAGCCGCAGCTTGAGCTCGCCCGCAGCCTTCTCCGTGAAGGTCACGGCGACGATCCGATCGAGCGAGGTCAGGCCGCGCGCCAAAACCGCGACGATCCGGCTGACCAGCGCGGTGGTCTTGCCGGTGCCGGCCGCGGCCTCAATGATCAGCGTGGCCGTTAGATCATGCTGGATACGATCCCGCGCCGCCTGATCGGCCGGTACCGTTTCGGTCAGCAAAATCGGCGGCGCCGCGCTCATCGCATCTCGCGCAGGCGTGTTAAATCGGCGAGCCGCGCGCGGACTCCAGCGCCCGCGCTTTTGATTCGCACGCGGACCTCCTCGTAGGGTCCGCAGACCAGCCGGTAATCGCAGTACTGGCACTCGCCCTCGCCCGGAGCGGCAGGCATGAAGCCGCTGTCGAGCGCCGCGCCAACGGTCTGCGCGAGCCCGTCGATCGCCTCGCGGGCGGCGCCGTCCAGCGGTACGATCCGTTCCTCGTAATTGCCCGCGGCGGTGCAGTAGTAGAGCCGTCCGCTCGCGACCGGCTCGCCCAGTAGCCGCTCGGCGGCGAGCGCATAGAGCACCGGCTGCAAGGTTTTGCCGCCGCCGATGAGCAGATTTTTTTCCGCGCGCACGCGGCCGGTTTTATGATCGGTCACCCGCAGCGCGCCGGCGGGTCCGCGCTCGACCAGGTCGATCGAGCCGCGCAGATTGATGCCGGCGTCGAGGGCGACCGCTGCGGCTACACTCGCGGGATCGGCCTGATAGCGATCGCTCAGGCCGAACGAGAGCTCAAAGCGTTCGGGGCAAAAAGCGTCGGGATCGTCCGCCATCCGCCGCATCCATTCGCGCAGGTCGGCGCGGATCGATTCGATACCGTCAAGCCATACGCGCTCGATCGCGGGCGCGAGCTCCTCGTGATAACGGACGGCAACTGCCGCGAGCTGGTCCTCGACGGCCTGGTAGCCGGCCTCCAGATTGCTCCTTCGGATCGGCAACAGGCCCGCGGCCCGCAGGACCGTCAGCGTCTCGAACTGGACCTCGTGATAAAGCGCGCCACGGGTCAACGGATCAATTGCCTCCAGCGCTTCAATCTCTTCGCGGGGCGCGAGCCGGATAATCGCCTGCAAAAAAAAGCGGTAAGGACAGGCGGCAAAATGCTGCAACGCGGTCGCCGAATAGGAGCGCGCAACCAACTGATGGCGCGCCAGCGCGGCCCGCTCGTCCGCGTTCGGATCGACCAGGCCGTCGTTGGGCGTCCAGCGCCGGAGCCAGCGGCGGGCCCGCGCCCGCAGCGCGCGCCCCAGATGCGGATTGCTGTCGAGCAGGTAATGCGCCGCGCCGACGGTGGCGGCAGGCGCCGCGTCTAGCAGCCGATCGAGGATCGCCAGATCGAATTCGGCGGCGTCGATCGCGTCGGCCGGATTTTCCGGCGCCGGCCATCCCAGCCGCGCGCGGGCTTCACCGGCCGCCCGCCGCGCCAGCTCGTCGAAGCCGGGCAGGCGGCCCTCGGCGGCGCGCAGGACTTCAAGCGCGTAGAACGAGGGCACGCGCGGACGCCCCTGGTCCAGATCAACCCGCGGGTACGAGAGGGCGACCCGCTCGCGCGCGGCGCCGACGGCAAGGCGCAGCGCGAGGCGCTGTGCCGCAGCGCGATCGGCCTGGAGCGTCAAGCCCGCGCGTAAGCGGCACCGATCGCGATCGGGCAGGAGCGGATCTTCTGTCAGCTTTTGCGGAAGCACGCGTTCGGCCAGCCCGGGCACGATCGTCACCGCGAATTCGAGTCCGCGCGCGGTCGCGGTCGGCGCGACAAAAACCGCCCCATAACGGCGGCGCGGCGGCGCGGCTTCGAGCCGCCCCAGCCGCTCACTCAGCACGATGCGCACTTCGTCGAGCGTAATCCCGCCGATTGGACCCATCGGTTCGAGCTCGGCCAACGCCGCCAGCACGGCGCCGCGGTCACGGAGCGCGAGCTCGCTCAGTGCGCGCAGATGGCTCAGCCATTCACCCCAGGTCGCCGCGAGCGGCATCGCCGCCAGCGCTCCGATGATCGGGATCGCGGTCGCGCGCAGATGAGCGAGGTCGCGAATTTCGCGATCGAGTTGCCGCGCGCGGGGCTCGTCGTCTTCAAGCTCGCCGCGTCGCAACCGCCATTCCGCCTCGAGCCCGCGCAGGCGGGAATCCCAGCGCTCGCGTCCGCCGATCACCGAGGCTTCCACCAGGATGCGCTCCCAGCGCCAGGGCGCGCGTTCTGCGCCACTCGCTTGCGGACTCGGATCGGGCGCCTCGATCACGGCCGGTATTTCGGCGTCAGCCAGCGTAGCTTGCAGAAATTCGGGGTCAGCGGGCGCGAAAAGGGCCGACGCCGCGTCGGGGTCGGCGGCCGCATCAGGTACCTGGGCGAGCGAGAGATATTCCGCAAAGCGTCGCGCCGAGAGCCGCTCCGCTGCGCAATTCAACAGCGCCAGCAATGCGCGTCCGCCGGGCTCCGCACGCTTTGCCCCACGCGCGAACCACGCCGGAATTCCTGCGCGCGTTAGCGCTTCTTCGAGGTAGGGGGCATAGCGGGTCGGCGCGTGCAGCAGTATCGCGATCCGATCGAACGGCACGCCGCGTCGCGCCTCGGCGTGAATCCGCCGCGTGATTTCGACGCACTCCTGCATCTCGCCCGCGGCCGAACCCAGGGTCACGGTCTCGTCGAGCGGTAGCGGCTTCGGTGTGCTGCCGGCAAAGAGATATTCCTGCACTCGCGCCAGGGACGTGGCGCCGCTGTTTGCCTCAGCGTGATGACGCGGCGTGACTTCAAGCGCCGCAGCCAGGTAACCAAGACTGCGGCCGTCGCCCGCCGCTACCGTCGCGAGGAGCGACGGCGCGCGCGCCGCCAGCGCAGCGACGAAGTCGCGATCAAGCGGACTTTCCAGCGGGAGGTCGAGCAATAGCGTCGGGATCCCGGCGAAGCGCGGGAGGTTGTCGGCGGCCAACGCGGCGAGCGCGGCCTTCAGGATGCCCGCGCGATCAATCAGATGGCCGGTGCGCAGTTGCAACTCGAATTGCTCGAAGAGCGCGGCCAGCGCGCCGCCGGTCTCGCCCAGCTCCGCGACAGCCGATGGCTCAATCGACGCGTGGCTCAACTCGGCGTAGGTCGCCGCGATCGCCTTCGGCAATCCGGGCAGATGGACCACCGCTCCCAACGGCGCGAGACGGGGGTCGCCCCTCAGCGCAAACAGAGCGCGCGCGGCCACGGCCTGCGCGCCGAGCCCGCTCACGTAAGCGAGTCCATGCGCTGAGGCATGCTCGGCGGCGAGCAGCCCACTCAGCCGATTCAAGGTTAACCGATGCAGCCCGAAGCCCGCGCCGCGTTCCAGCGCGAGCGCGCGCCCGAGCTCGTCGGCGGCCTCCTGACTCGGCGCGACGATCAACGCTTCAGTGCCCGGCGCTAAGCGTTCGAGCCATGCGCGGGCCGCGCCCAACCGGCGATACGCGCGCGGTGAAACGACTATTTCTCTGGAGGACAAAGCGAGCTCACTCAGCCTGATCGTCCGACGCGCGCGCGGTCGGGCGCAAGCGGTGTCGCGCCCTCAATCAACAAGATCGCGTCAATCGAATCGGCGTTCGGCTAGCCTTCGAGCCAGACCGGATCGCCGACACGAACGAGCCCCGGCGTTGCGATCGCGGCAAAGACGCCGAGGCGGGCCTGATGATGCTGCGCGGTGGCGCGCAACATGCGCGGGTCGCGCGGTAGCTCGGACTGCCGATGGGTCGTCATCACGCAGCGCAACGCAGGCTGCATCGCGACGATCCGCACATCCGCGCCGATGCGCAACTCGCCGCTGAGCCAATCGTCTTCGACAAAGGCGTCGCCCACCGTGCCCGTATCGACGACGATATTCGGGCGGAAGCGGCGCGCATCAACCTGCGCATCGCTGCCGATGAGCGAGCGCAGGTGCACGAGCGTACTGCTGGCGAGCAGATGGACCGCGGCCGAATCCTGGAAGCCGCCGCGATGCAGCCCGAAGGTGTCGGGCAGGGTTTGCGCGGTAAACTGCGGCATCACGCGCTCGACGCCAACGTCGCCGAAGATGGTCGCCGGATCGATCTCACCGCGCGAATGCTCGTCGGGGCGGGCGCGTTCGAGGTGGATCGGACGTCCGATCGCCGCCGAGATAATCGCCGAGGCGTCGGCGTCTTCGGCGTGGAGGATGCGGCCTTCAGGGGTCGTAATCCGCACTGGTGCGAGCCGCTCAGATCGCGGCGGCGAATCGTAAGCCGCCTTAAAGTCGAGCAGGCCGGGCCACTTCTTCGCGGTCGCGATCCGTCCGTTGCCTTCGCGCAGCCCCCACGCGCGATCGCCGACGATCCCGTTGCTGCCGGCCTTAATCTCCGCGAGACGTTCACCCAGCATCGATTTAACCGGGTAACGGAACACGTCCTGAACCTTTCCGATCTGATAACTGCTCATCCGCTCGTCCTCCTGCGAAGGCGGCTCAGTCCACCAGCATGACCGCGTCGCCGACGCGAATCCGGCCGGGCGCGGCCACCGACGCGAAGACTCCGACGTAAGCTCCATGATGTTGCGCGGCGGTGCGCAGAATCGACATGTCGCGCGGCAAGTCCGACTGCGGATGGGTCGTCATCACGCAGCGAATCGCCGGGCGAATCCCGCCGATACGCGCGGTCGCGCCGATCTCCAGCACCCCGTCGAGCCAGCCGTCTTCGATGAAGCCTTCGTCCTCGTCGCCGGTGTCCACATAGATATTGGCGCGAAAGCGGCGCGGATCGAAATCAGCGTCAGGTTTCAGCCGGCGCAGATGGGCGAGCGTGCCGCTCGCGATCAGATGCATCACGTCTTCGTCATAAAAGTCGCGCTTCGGCGGCTCGGCGTCGCCGCGGATCACCGCCTCGATCTCGATGGCAGTAAGCCGTTCGCGCCGCACTTGCACGAGCTGAAGCTTGCGATCGATTAACTCAGAAAGCACGGTTGATGCCTCGGCGTCGCTGGTCGCGAGCGTGCGGCCGTCAGGAAGTTCGATCCGCGTCGCGGCCTCCGGCGGCGCCGTTTCATCATAAGTCGCGCACAATTGAAGCATCGCGGCCCAGATGCGCGCGCTCATGATCCCGCCGTGATCGAGCTCGCGCAGCGCCCATAGCCGATCGCCGCGGACGCCATGCTCAGTGAGTTCCGCCGCCGCCATTTCTTCCCCACGCATCGATTTGACCGGATAGCGCCACAGCGCCTGAACTCGTCCGATTTGCCGTCGCGCCAAGGCGTACCCGTCACAGCGTCGTGGATTTCGCCGAGGGCGCACTCGGCTCCGCTGCCGGAGTAGAAGGCGCAGGCGCCGCCCCTATCAGCGGAGGGGTGGTCGCCGTCGGCATCGGCGTCGCTATCTCGGTTGGCGTCGGCGAAGGCACGAAGACCGTCGGAATCGGCGTCGCAGGCCCCAGCGCCGCGGGCGTCTCAGTCGGCGCGGGCGTGGGCGCCATCATCGGCGCGGTGCCGACGCCGTACTCATAGACCAAATCGCCGCCCATATCGCCCTGATAAAGGATCGCGCCGCCCGCGACAATCGCGACCAACAAGTAGATAAATCGCGTGCGCGCCAGAAAGCCGGTGAACTGAATCCCGAGGCGCCACAGCGCAAGTACGCCGAAAACGTAAGGAAGGTAAGTGCCGAGGCGGGCGTGATCCTTGAGCAGATCCTTGGCCGGGCCGCTGACATGCTCCCAAACCCGCTGGGCCTCCCAGCCGCCGGTTGCGAAGGAACAGTATGCCGCCGCCGCCCCGAGCACCATCAGCGTGGCCGCCATGTAGCGCAACCACAGGCGCGCCGGCATCAGGCTCGCAACCAAATCCACCGCGATTCCGACCAGCACCAGCGCGACCGTGAAGTGGTCGACCACTGGATGAAGCTGCCAGCCCTTGAGAAACTCGACCATGCCCTGCATCAGACCTCCAGCTTATTGTCGCACCAACTATCGCTGCACTACGGCCCGCGCCACCTGCCTTGCTTACGCGCGTGAACCTTTTCTTATCGCAAAGCCGCGCACCCCGCGCAATTGATGACGAACTGCTAATCGGCTACCCAAGCTGGAGACGCTCAGCGCACGTATTCTATTCCCAAGTGTCATACGCCGCTGGTCGCACCCCCCCCTGCCGACCCAATAGAAAGTTTCATTTGAGCGAGAGCGGATAACCCGCGGCCATCAGTATCGCGCTATCGGCCGCGCCTGCGACGGCCTGATTGATCCATCCGAGGCGATCGCGAAAGCGGCGCGCCAGCGGATTGACTGGGACGATACCCGAGCCGACTTCGTCCGTCACCACGATTACGCTGTAGCTCGCAGTTGCGAGGGTCGCGACTAACTCTTCAACTTCACGCCCGATCGCGGCGTCGGCTAATCCTTGGCCCAGCAGATTCGACAGCCATAGCGTCAGACAATCGATCACGACAGTATCCGCGCGGCCTTCGAGCGCTGCGAGCGCTGCAACGATCCTCACCGGCTCTTCGATCGTTTCGAAATCGGCTGAGCGATCCGCGCGATGACGCGCGATCCGCTCGCGCATCTCGTCGTCCAGTCCCTGCGCGGTGGCGATAAAGAAGCGGCGGAGCCCCGGACATTGCTGCGCGAGGCTGAGTGCATGGGCGCTCTTGCCGCTGCGCGCGCCGCCCGTAACCAGGGTGATGCGCCGCGGCATCGCTCAAATTACGCCGCGGGTTCTGAGCGCCGCAATCGCCGCGGCGTCGTAGCCGAGTTCGGCCAACACCGCGTTGGTGTGCTCGCCCTTCGCCGGCGTTGCGCTGCGCAGCGCCCACGGCGTCCGGCTGAGTTCCACCGCCTGCCCAACCAGCTCCTGCCGTCCCAACTGCGGATGCTCGATCGCGCGCGCGATGCGGACATACTTGACCTGCGGATCGTCGAAGACCTCATTGATTTTGTAGATCGGTCCGCACGGCACGCTCGCGCGATTGAGGATGTCGATCCATTCCGCCGAAGATTTGGTGCGCGTGATCTCCTCGATGACGGCGTTGAGCTGATCGCGATTCTTGAGCCGCGCGCGTCCGCTGGCGTAGGCGGGATCGGTCGCCAGGTGTTCGGCGTTGATCGCCTTGCACAGCCGCGCGAAGAGTCCTGGGCCCGCCGCCGCAATGTTGATATGGCCGTCGGCTGTCGCAAAAACTCCGGTCGGAATTGAGGTCGGATGATTGTTGCCGGCCTGTTCCGGTACCTCGCCTGCGAGCAGCCAGCGCGCCGCCTGAAAATCCAGCATCGCGATTTGCGCCGCGAGCAGCGACGATTGCACCCATTGTCCTTCGCCCGATTCCTCGCGCTCGAGCAGCGCTACCAGGATGCCCATGGCGCAGAAGATACCCGCAGTCAGGTCTGCGATCGCGATCCCGACGCGCATCGGTCCCTGCCCCGGCATTCCGGTGATCGACATCAAGCCGCCCATGCCCTGCGCGATTTGATCGAGTCCGGGCCGCTCGCGATAGGGCCCCTCCTGGCCGAAGCCCGAAACGCTGGCATAGATCAGGCGCGGATTGATCGCGCGCAAGGTCGCGTAGTCGATGCCGAGCCGATGCTTGACATCGGGACGGTAATTTTCCACCAGCACGTCGGCGCGTGCGACCAGCCGGCGCAGAATCTCGCGGCCTTCCGCGTCCTTCAGATTGAGCGTCAGACTGCGCTTGTTGCGATGGAGGTTCTGGAAATCGAAGCCATTGCGCGATCCGACTTCCGTAGAGGCGTCGCCCGGCTCCTCGACCTTGAGTACGTCGGCGCCCCAGTCCGCCAATTGCCTGACGGCGGTTGGACCGGCCCGCGCCCGCGTCAGATCGATCACTCTAAAGCGCGACAGCGGCGGCGGATTGATCATGTGAGTCCTTTACAATATGGCCCGAAAAGTTCAAACACTAGCGGAGCGCGAATTCCGCGCGGAGCGAGCAGGCGAGTCCGCGAGCTGCGTCAAGATTTCTTGATATCAATGAATCTGAGCCACGCGATCAATATCGACGACCTGCGCAAGCTGGCGAAGCGCCGCCTGCCGCGCATCGCCTTTGACTTTATCGAAGGTGGCGTCGAAGACGAACTGGGCATCGCGCGCAACGAGGCCGCCTTCACGCGCGTCCGTCTTCTGCCGCGTTATCTGGTCGATGTCTCAAAGCGTGATCAATCCTGCGATCTTTTTGATCGTAAGTACGCGAGCCCCTTTGGGGTTTCGGCCACCGGCCTGGCCGCACTATTTCGCCCCGGCGCCGATTTGATGCTGGCGGAAGGCGCTGCGGCGGCAAATATTCCCTTCATGATGTCGGGTATGAGCACGGCTTCGATTGAGGACGCAGCCAGAATCGCGCCGGCTCATAGCTGGTATCAACTTTATGTCGCGCGAGATCGCGAGATCACGCTCGACCTTATCCGGCGGGCCCGCGACGCCGGCTTCGGCACGCTCGTGCTCACGGTGGACGTGCCGGTCTCCTCGAAACGCGAGCGCAACCTGCGCAACGGCTTTGGCCTGCCGCCCAGGTTGACGGCGGCCACGATGCTCGACGCATTGGCCCATCCCGGATGGCTCGCCGGCTATCTCCGTCACGGGATGCCGCGTTTCGAAAACTGGGTCCCCTACGCGCCGCCAAACTCGAGCACACAGGCGATCAATGCCTTCGCCGCGGCGCAGGGCCCGGCGGCCGCCGTGACGTGGGAGGACCTCGAAGAGTTTCGCCGATTGTGGCCGCGCCATCTGGTCGTCAAGGGAATACTGCGCGCGGATGATGCGATCCGTGCGGCCGCAATCGGCGTTGACGGCATTATCGTGTCGAATCATGGCGGCCGCCAGCTCGATCAGGCGCCGGCGGCGCTGGAGGTTCTGCCCGCCATCCGCGACGCCGTCGGCGACAAGCTCACGCTGATCATGGACGGCGGTGTGCGGCGCGGCGCCGACATCGTGATGGCGCTATGCCACGGCGCGCGCTTCGTCTTCGTCGGTCGCGCGACGCTTTACGGCGCTGCCGCGGCAGGTATTCCAGGCGTCCGCAAAGCGATCAGTATCCTGCGCAACGAGGTCGATTTGATTCTTGGCCAAATCGGCTGCCCGAACCTCGCCGAACTCGACGCGAGCTTCCTTCTCCCGGTCCCTAACCAATGAGGCGACTAATCGGGTTGACGGCGATACTGGTTGCGGTCGCCGGAGTCTTCGGCGGCTGTGCGGTCTCAGCGCCTGTGGCACGGTCAGCGCTGATTGCGCCGACCAACGCCTCGCCATCAGCGAACGAGCGCCAGGCACCCGAGGCCGCGCCGCGGTTGCCCTTCAAAGGTAAACTGACTGCGGGAGATGCCGATGAATTGCCGCCGGCCGTGGCCGCGGCGCTTTCTCCCGACGCCATCGTCAGCTTCTCCTATCGGGAGCAGTTGACGCACGACGAGTACCATGTGCCGCTCCTGCTCTCAGCACTGGATCCGGTTACATACGTGGGCGCGCCGCTGGGGGATTACGGTGTAACCGCCTTTGCCTCGCTGACGATCACCAAGGGTGACACGGTGCTGGGTAATTACACCGCCAAGGCCCACGTCGCGAAATCATATTCGATCTATTCCGAGCCAACTCATCGCGAGGTCGAGGAGGCCGCGCGCGCCGCAGTGCGCGACAAGATTGACCAGCGGCTCTATCGCGACGCCGGTCGCGTCGCCGAATTGATCGACGCTCCGACGCAAGCGGCAATCGGGGCAGGCGTCAGGTGACACGGGCCGCGCGAGTTCTGTTTGGCGTGTTAGTCCTCGGAGGATGCGCAGTGCAGGGCAGGCCTTTTGAGCGAGCCGCGGCGCCCTCCGGCAACGCTATAATCTACGTCTATCGGCCCTACCACTATGGGAGCTCGCTGCTGCGCCCGGCGGTCACTTGTGGCGACGAAACCGCGCGGATCGGTCCCGGCGGCTATCACGCTTTCTTGGTTCCCGCCGGCAAAGTGATTTGCAGCGTCGCCGGCGGCGAGAGTAGCGATGCGACCGAGGTCGACGCGGCGGCCCATGTCTATTACATCCGCGAGGAGTTCGGCTGGGGTCTTCTCACCGGCCACCCGCATCTCAATCCGATCGACACGGATGCAGCGCACGACGAGATCAAAACTTGCTGCGTCGATGAAACTGCGCCGTCAGAGTGAGGTGCAACGTCGTTGGGGTGGCGCGCGGCGTCATTTCGGCTCCAACAGCACCACAAAGCCGTCTGGCAGTTCACGCATCCCGGCGATAAAGTCGCCATTGATATCGTTGGCCCACAGACGATGGCCGACGAAATGCAGGCCCGAAGGATTGACGAAGCCGCTCGCCACCAGCGCTAGGACGCCGTCTTTAACCCGATAGATTTTGCCGTCACGCTTGAGCGCCTGCGTTTGCGGCACGGGCACCTGGATGTCGCCCATATCCGTCACGAAGATCTGCCCCGCATACTCCCCAAAACCGGCAGGCGCGACCGCGATACCCATAGGGCGGCCTAGCCCGGTAACGACCGGCGTCGGATCGACTTTGCCGTCGGGTGCGATTTTCACGATCATGCCATTGTGTTCGACCGTAGACGAGACGATCTCGCCCGGCGACACCGTCACGAGCATCGCGGCGCCGTCGGGCGTAAAGGTCAGACCGGCCGGCGAGCCCTGTTGTGACAGGTCAGCGAAGGGTTTGCAGACGCCGTCGGCGGTGGTCTGGTAGATCATGTCGTTGAGCGCCGCGATCGAGTAGAACTTGCCGGCGAAGCCGCTGCCGGCGGGACCGAAGCGCGCATCGACGCCGTAGCCGGCTATCCCCTTTGCGACGTTCCCCGCCGCCGGCAAAGTGCAAAAGACTGACGCAGTTTGCGCGGCGAGGTTGATTCGCTGGATGACATGATTTTGCAGCGCGCCTTTTTCCGCTGATACCGGTTGGGCGAGCGAGAAAATCTGACCGCCGAAAGTGCCGAAATCCGCAGGCGCAAGGTCGAAGCCGGTCACCGGCAACAGCTTGTCCGCGCCCATCAGCACCGAGATTTTGCCCGCGGACGAAACCGCGAGCAGTCGGCTGCCGTGGCCGTCGGTCGCGCGGCCGTCGTCATTCATCCAGACGCCGTCGCCGTGCGTCAGCATGAAGAGCGGGTCGTAAAGTTCGCCCGGCGCCTCGAGCATCTTCGCGCTGAATCCGGCTGCCGGCGTGATCTTCGGCACGGCCAGGATTGTATCGATCACGATCTGCGCTTCGTGGCCGAGCGGGCGGGCGCTCGCCCCGATCGGGATCAGAGCGATAACCAGCATGGCCGTTACCGCGACGATGACCGGGTGGGTACTCGGTTTCATAGGTTTCATGCCTCCCGACGCGTAGCGCTGTTCCTCGTCCGACTCCAATCCGGCGCTATGCCGAGGTCCCCTCGCGGATCAGTGCGAGTGCTGCAGCGCGTGCTCGATCAACACCAGGCGATCGTTGCCGAAGAACATCTCGCCTTCGACGAAGATCGAAGGCGAGCCGAACCCGCCGCGCGCGATCAATTCGTCGGTGTTGGCTTTCAGTTTCTCTTTGTACTCCGGCGCGGCGATCTTGCTGAAATATTCCTGCTCGTCGAGGCCGGTGGCGCGCACGATGTCGCGCAGCACCTCGTCCTTGCTGATATCGCGATCCTCGCCCCAGTAGCTCTCAAAGACCCGCCGCGAGTAGGGCGACAGTTTGCCATGCTCCAGCGCGACGAACGCTCCGCGCATCGCCTTGACCGAATTTACCGGGAAAACCGACGGCTGCCCGATCTTGATGCCGTAGAGATGCGCCCAGTCCTGCAGGTCTTTCGCGTAGTAGCGGGCTTTCGGCTTCACCGGATGCTCGCGCGATTCATATACGGACGGATTGACGGCGTTGAAGACCCCGCCGACCAGAATCGGCCGCCAGATCAATTCTGCGCGACCGCGTGCCGCGACCTCCTCGATCTTCGTGAAGGCCAGATAAGTCCACGGACTCGAACAGTCGTAGAAAAACTCCAGCTTTTTGCCCATTGTCGACCTCCGCGCGCTTAAGGATGGTGAGTTCGGAAAATAGCACGCCGCCGGGAAAACTCGTCAACCGCGTCCGCCGTTAGGCAAGGTGCGAATTAGCGCGCGACCGCGCCCTGAACCGATATTGGCTTCGCGCCAGTCGACGACGGCGGCCGGACAATCTGCGTCAGGTCCGCTCGCACGACGCCGAAAAAAACTGCAGATTCGATGCGCAAGGGCAGATGACGCTTATCATCGGTGACCCAGACCGTCATGCTCCTCGCCTGATCACGAAAGCTGTTCTCGCTCAGCCAGACTGCGGAGGGTTCGATGCGCAACGCGGAGAAAGTTCCGAGCGCGGTCGTCAGCGGCTCGCGCTGCCGCACGGCGAACGCTAAGACGTAACGATTGCCGCCGCTGAAGACGTCAACTGTGTAGGTCTGGCCGGGCGTCAAGGGCTGCGACAAAGCCATCATCGCGCCAGAGAATGGGCCCCAAGGTTCACCACCGCTGAAGCGCCGAATCCAGGTGCGGCCCGCGCGGTTGGTTTTTATCGCCGTCACCATATGCGCCGGGTCGTTAAAGGTTGCGCGCCAGATGTCGAGCCGCGATTTCTCGTGTTGCACAATATAGAGATGCTGCGGACGCCACGTCGTATAATCAAAGTCCTCGTGAAAATAATCGCGCATCCGGTAAAGCAGATCCGCGGCCGGGCTGGTCGTGATCCACATCTGCCCCGTCCACCAGCTCGGATGGGAACGATTGCGCGCCAGGGTCACGCGCGCGTCGGCTACCGCGAACCCCTCCCACGACGCCTGATAGACCAAAGTCTCGCCGCTCTGAAACGGTTCCATGCCGCGCCCATAGCGCGGTATCGCGAGATTGGGCGGGATTGCGATCGGCGCCGGGGTTCGTATCGGATGCGGCTTGCGTCGCGAACCCGCTATCGGCTTTCGTGCCGAACCATCTGCTATACTCGCGGCGCTGGATCGTGGTTGCTCTATGGCGCTGGCGGCAACGGCCATCAGGATTGCGCTGCAGGCGATAAGCGCCCGGCTTGACTTCAAATGCATCGTGCCAAAAGATTCTGCCCAATCACGGAGGGCCTTGGAATGCTGTACCGGCCTCGTTTGACGGCGACCGCTTTACTCACCGGGTGCTTGTTCCTCCCGTTTGCGGCGCGCGCCCAACTCGGACCAAATGGTAACGGCTATGGTGAGAACGGCTTCGGTGGGCCGCACGGCTCCGTTGCGAACCTGGAATCCCTGGAAAAGGCCGGACCCGATCGCAAGGCCAAGAATGATCCGGAGCTGATCAAAACCGCCAAACGCAAGATTACCGACGCCGACCCGCGCGTGCGCGTCGAGGGCCTCGAGGGCCTGCGCTACGTGAGCGACAGCGCCGAGGCGAACGAACTGCTGTTTCGTGGCCTGAATGATTCTGACGTCCGGGTGCGGATCAAGGCGATCGATGTGCTGGGCGCGCGCGGCTCGAACGACGCGGTGCCGGTGATGGATCAGGATCTGTTCCTGCGCGAGACTCCGGCGGTCGAGAAACTGCATCTGGTCGCTGCCCTGGGACGCGTCGGCGACGCCCGCGGCGCTTTGCCGATCGTCGAGTATCTCGACCAGACCGATGATACCGCGAGCCGCGGCACCGCCATCTTCGCCCTGGGCGAGATCGGCGACCCGCACGCCAATGACAAACTGATCGAGATCGTCAAGACCGACAAGTCCGCGATGGTGCGCAAGCTCGCCGAGGAGGCGCTCGAGAAAATCGATGGCGAGCTGCCGAACCGGCGGCAGGAAGCGCTCGCGCAGGAAAAGACCAAGGACCTCCAACCGACCGACCAGAAACTCGCCAAGCTGCGTCAGTACGATTATGAGACCCAGGCCGAGAAGTACGGCCGCAGTACGCATTGAGCACGACGGCAAAACGCTTGCGTGAACTGCTCGGCGGGCCCGCGATGGTCGTCGCGCCGTTCGTTTACGATTGCCTCCAGGCGCGCCTCGCCGAGCAGACCGGCTTTGACGCGGTTTACATGACCGGTTTCGGCACCGCGGCCGCGCGTGGTTTTCCCGATCTCGGCCTGCTGACGATGAGCGAAATGGTGCAGAACGTCCGCGCAATCGCTCACGCGGTCAAAATCCCGGTGATTTGCGACGCCGACACCGGATACGGCAACCCGCTCAACGTCGCGCGCACCGTGCGGGAGTACGAAGAGGCCGGCGCCGCCGCCCTGCATATCGAAGATCAGGTGTTCCCGAAAAAGTGCGGCTTCCTCGCCGGCAAGCAGGTGATCCCGCTCGACCAGATGGTTCCGAAAGTGCGCGCAGCCTGCGACGCCCGCCGTGATCGCGACTTCGTGATCATCGCGCGCACCGATGCTCTGGCCGTCAATGGCTGGGATGACGTCGTGCAGCGCACTCACGCCTATCGGGCGGCCGGCGCCGATCTGATTTTTGTCGATGGCATCCGCACGCTGGAAGATCTAAAAAATTACGCGACCAGGCTTGGTGATTTGCCGCTGCTCTACAACGGCGCTCTTCTGCCCGTGCCCGAACTCGCGCGCTACGGTTTTAAGCTCACGCTGCATATCAGCAGCTTGATCGCTTCCTACGTGAATTTCCGCGACGGCCTGCGTGAGCTCAAGGATACCGGCGCGATGAAGGTGACGCTTACCGGCCGCCTATTCGAAGAGCTGACTGATCTACTCGGTGTTCCCGAGGCCGAGGCGTTGGCGAAGAAATATTCGGACTCATAATGCCCGACACCGCGGTCATCAAATTTTATTTCGCCTACACCAGCCCATTCACCTACCTGGCGATGGCGCCTGCTTATGTACTCGAACGCAGTCATCGGGTCGTCTTGCGCTTCATCCCGTTCGGTGTGAATATCCGCGGGATTTATGGCGGCGAGGTCGAGCAACGCGACGAACGCAACCGCAACAAGCTCCGCTATCTTTATCTCGATGCGCGCCGGCTGGCCGCTGAGCGCGAATTGATTATTCAGCCGCCGCGAAAAATCTACAGCGCGCGCCTCGCCTTCTATGGCGGGATGTGCGCGGACGACCAAGGGCTGTTCCGGCCCTATGCGGATCGGGTCTTCGAGCGCTTCTGGCGCCGCGAGTTGGAGGTCGAGGACCCGGCGCCATTAGCTGCGATACTTGCCGAAGTCGGTGCTGATCCCGCGCAGTTTCAGCGCTATATTGCCGATGAGGAGGCGGAAGCGAAGCCGCGGCTTAAGGCCGCCTTCGCCGAGGCCGATCGCGATCAGGTTTTCGGCGTCCCGACCCTGGTGGTTGAAGGCGAGCGCTTCTGGGGCTGTGATCGTATCGATTTTCTTGAGCGCAAGCTCGACGCCATGGGCCTGCGTCGCTAAGTCACTCGCTGCAGGAACGCCGGCAGGTCGAGCGCCTCGAAACCGTCGAGCGGCACACGCGCGACGATCCGACGCAGCGTCGCGTCGTCGGTGACGAAGGTCTCAGCCACCGCGGCCGCGGAGGCGGCATGCAGCAGGTCTTTCGAATCGCCGATATTTGGCGATAGTTCCTCGAAGCTCCACGCGTAGATGAAGGAGAGGCTCGCGCCGACTGACATCCGCACGCTGCGAATGTTCAGCAGGCCTTCCAGCCCCCGGTTTTCGCACTCCGCCAAAGCCCCGGCGCGCTCCGCAAAACTTCTCGCCGCGCTCGGCGCCATCAGGTCGAAGTATTCGTCGAAGGTGACCTGACCAGCGATACTCGCAGCGGCTTCCTGATTTTCGGCTCGATGCATGCGGATGCCGTCGCGGAAGTGCTCCTTCTGACGTCGCGTCTCCTCCAACGCTGCGATTAGATCCTCATCGAGTTCTTCGCCGTCGGTCTCGATCAGCTCCGTGAGGCCGTCGCTGATGATGTTCTGTAAATTTGCGTCGATAAACGGCAGTGCGGCCTCGCCGGTCGCCGCGTAGGCGCGAATATCGTCAGATAGTAGCTGATCGCAGGGCTTGACCATCCGTCGGAAATTGGCGAGCGAGAGCGTGAGCTTTATTTTCGCGACGAGCAGTTCGGGACGCGCCCGGCGATCCAGCAGAATCTCTTCGAGGGTGTGGATGCTCAGCGGGATCGAAAGTTCGCGGCCATAAATTTTTTTGCGCAGGTTCGCGATATCCGCGCCGCTGCAACCAACCTTCTTATAGAGATGATCGAAGACGTTGGTATCGAGGTACGCGGCCATCGCCGGCGCGGCTCACAGTTCCGGACTGGCCGGCAAAAACGATTCACCCATCAGGTAGGCGTCCACGGCGCGCGCGCATTCACGGCCTTCCCAGATGGCCCATACCACCAGTGATTGACCGCGGCGCGCATCGCCGGCCGCGAAGACGCCGGGGATGTTCGAATGATAGTTCTCGCAGGCGAGGTTACCTCGCTGATCGAGCTTGAGCCCCAGCTCCGCGACGATCCCATCGGGTTCAGGCCCGAGAAAGCCGAGAGCGAGCAGCACGAGGTCACATTCAAGCTCGAACTCGCTGCCTGCGATTTCGTCCATGACCATGCGGCCAGTATCGCTCCTCCAGTTGAGCCGCACGCCGTGAAGTTTTTTCACCTGGCCGTTTTCGCCCGATAAAAACTTGGTGTTGAGGCTCCAGTCGCGTATGACCCCTTCCTCATGCGAGGTTGAGGTCCGCAGAATCATCGGCCAGTCCGGCCACGGCATCGCGACGGTGCGCTTCGCCGGCGGCATCGGCAGCAACTCGAACTGATGGACGCTCACCGCGCCTTGCCGATTTGAGGTGCCGAGACAGTCGGAGCCGGTATCGCCGCCGCCAAGAATTACGACTTTCTTGCCCTTCGCGGTGAGTGAGATTTCCGGCGGGATTACGTCGCCGGCATTGCGTTTGTTCTGCTGCGGCAGAAATTCCATCGCGAAATGCACGCCCTTGAGCGCGCGACCCGGCACCGGCAAATCGCGCGGCTTGGTCGAACCGA
Source organism: Candidatus Binataceae bacterium (assembly GCA_035308025.1). Classification (NCBI taxonomy): domain Bacteria; phylum Candidatus Binatota; class Binatia (SeqCode); order Binatales (SeqCode); family Binataceae (SeqCode); species Binataceae bacterium (SeqCode). The sequence continues at coordinate 30,019 of DATGHL010000006.1, read as the reverse complement.
TCGTGAGCGCGATCGCGTCGAACTTGCCACGTAGCTCATCGGCATGGAGATCTACCCCGAGGCGGCAGCTCGTCACGATCTCGACGCCTTCCGCCTTCATCTGCTCGACGCGCCGTTCGACCTGCCATTTTTCGAGCTTGAAATCCGGGATGCCATAACGCAACAGGCCGCCGATACGATCGGAGCGCTCGTAGAGCGTCACCGCGTGGCCCGCCCGCACGAGCTGCTGCGCACACGCCATCCCGGACGGTCCCGAGCCGATTACGGCGACCTTCTTGCCGGTCTTGCGCGGGTTCGGCGCCGGCGCGATCCAGCCCTCGGCCCACGCGTGATCGACTATGTGCTTTTCGATCTGTTTGATCGTGACCGGATCATTGTTGATATTCAGTACGCAGGCTTCTTCGCACGGCGCCGGACAGACGCGGCCGGTAAACTCGGGAAAGTTGTTGGTCCAGTGCAGCCGGTCGATCGCCTCGCGCCAGCGCCCGCGATAAACCAGATCGTTCCAGTCGGGAATGATGTTGCCGAGCGGGCAGCCGCGATGGCAGAAGGGAATGCCGCAATCCATGCAGCGCGCGCCCTGCTGCTGCAGCTTGGCATCGGGCAGCTTGAGGTCGTACTCGCGATAGTCCCTAACGCGCTCGGCCACCGGACGCCGCGCGTTGGTCTCGCGATTGATCTCCATGAAGCCCGTGATCTTTCCCATTGACTACCTGCCCTCCCGACGTTCTGATTTCAATTGACTAGTCGATTACTCACACTGCTGCGAGCTTGGCCATATCCGACTGCATATTGAGCTGCCCCGCCAGCACCCGGCGATACTCAGTCGGAATAACCGCGACGAATTTCGTGATCGCCTGGTCCCAGTTATCGAGCAGCCGCCGCGCGACCGCGCTCTCGGTGTACTGATAGTGGCGGGTGAGAAGCGTGTGCAGCTCCTGGATTTCGGTCTGATCGGCGAGCGGGTGCAACTCGACCATGCCCATGTTGCACTTGCTGGCGAAGCTGCCGTCCGCGTCGAGCACGTAAGCCATGCCGCCGCTCATACCTGCGGCAAAATTGCGGCCGGTGCGCCCCAGCACGACGACCTTGCCGCGCGTCATGTATTCGCAGCCGTGATCGCCCACGCCCTCGACCACCGCGGTCGCGCCGCTGTTGCGCACGGCGAAGCGCTCGCCGGCGATGCCGCGGAAGAAGGCCTCGCCGCCGGTCGCGCCGTAAAGCGCGGTGTTGCCGATCAGAATGTTGTCTTCAGCCTTGAAGGTTGCGTTGCGGGGCGGCCGCACGGCGATAAATCCGCCCGAGAGGCCTTTACCGCAATAGTCATTGGCGTCGCCTTCGAGATGGAGCGCCACGCCGGAAGCCAGCCAGCCGCCAAAGGTTTGCCCGGCCGAGCCGCTGAAATGGATCTTGATCGTATGAGGCGGCAGTCCGCGCTCGCCGTGCCGCCGTGAAACTTCCGACGATAAGATCGTGCCGACCGTGCGGTTGACGTTACGAATCGGCAGCCGGAGTTCGACCGGCTGGCGAGCTTCCAGCGCGTCCTTGCACAGCTCCTTGAGTCGCTGATCCAGCGCCTGCGCGATTCCATGATCCTGCTGCTCGACGCAATGCAGCGGCCAATCCGCCGGCACCGCGGGCTTACTCAGGATGGCGCTGAGGTCAATGTGGCGCGCCTTCCAGTGTTCAATCGCCTGGTCAGCATCGAGGCACTCGACATGGCCGACCATCTCGGCGACGCTGCGAAAACCGAGCTGCGCCATGTACTCGCGCATCTCCTCGGCGATGAAGAGCATGAAATTGACGACATGCTCGGGCTGGCCTTCGAACTTCTTGCGCAGCTCCGGATCCTGCGTCGCGATCCCGACCGGGCAGGTGTTGAGGTGGCACACTCGCATCATGATGCAGCCTGACGAGACCAGCGCGGCGCTGGCGAAGCCGAACTCCTCGGCGCCGAGGAGAGCTGCGATCGTGACGTCGCGGCCGGTCTTGAGCTGGCCATCGGTTTCGACCGCGATCCGCCCGCGCAGATTGTTGAGCACCAGGGTCTGCTGGGTCTCCGCCAGCCCTAGTTCCCACGGGATGCCGGCGTGCTTGATTGAGGTTAGCGGTGAGGCGCCGGTGCCGCCGTCATAGCCGCTGATCAGCACGACGTCGGCCTTGGCCTTCGCTACGCCAGCCGCGACCGTGCCGACCCCAACCTCCGCTACCAGCTTGACGCTGATTCGTGCGCGGTCGTTGGCGTTCTTGAGATCGTGGATTAGTTGGGCGAGATCCTCGATCGAATAAATATCGTGATGCGGCGGCGGCGAGATCAACCCCACGCCCGGCGTCGAGTAGCGGATTTTCGCGATGAAATCGTCGACTTTGTGTCCGGGCAACTGACCGCCTTCGCCCGGCTTGGCCCCCTGCGCCATCTTGATCTGCAGTTCGTCCGCGTTCACCAGATACCAGCTGGTGACGCCGAAACGTCCCGAGGCCACCTGCTTGATCGCACTGCGCCGCCAGTCGCCGTTAGCGTCGCGCTCGAAGCGCGCGGGATCCTCGCCGCCTTCGCCGGTGTTCGATTTGCCGCCCAGCCGGTTCATCGCGATCGCGAGATTCTCGTGCGCCTCCTTACCGATCGAACCGAAGGACATCGCGCCGGTCTTAAAGCGCTTGACGATCGCCGCGACCGGCTCGACTTCTTCCAGCGGTATGGGCGAACGATCGTTCTTGAATTTGAGCAGGCTGCGCAGCGTCGCGAGATTGCGGCTCTGATCGTCAACCAGGCGCGTGTAATCCTTGAAGACGCGATAATTTGCGGTGCGCACCGCGTGCTGCAGCTTGGCGATGGTGTTGGGGTTGTACATGTGGAACTCGCCGCGCCGCCGCCACTGGTACTGGCCGCCCGCGTCGAGTTCGCCGTCGAGGTGGGGATCCGCCTTGTAGGCCAGACGATGGCGGTTGGCCGACTCGCGCGCTATAACGTCGAGCCCGATACCGCCGACGCGCGAAGCCGTCCAGGTGAAATAGCGATCGATCACGTCGCGGCTGAGCCCGATCGCCTCAAAGATTTGTGCGCCGTGATAGCTCTGGATGGTGGAAATTCCCATCTTCGAGGCAACTTTGACCAGGCTCTTGCTGAGCGCCTTGATAAAGTGCTCGACGGCGTCCTCCTCCGCGATCTCGCGCAAGCGGCCGTCGTCGATCATCCCGGCCATCGTCGCATAGGCTAGATAGGGATTGATGGCGCCTGCGCCGTAACCGACCAGCAGGCAGAAGTGCATGACCTCGCGCGGCTCGCCCGACTCGACGACCAAGCCGCATTTGGTGCGGGTGCCCTCGCGAATCAGGTGATGATGCACTGCGCCGGTGGCGAGCAGACTCGGAATCGGCGCCCACTCTGCGTTCACGCCGCGATCCGAGAGGACGAGTATGGTGAAGCCGTCCGCGATTGCTTTCGAGGCGCGCGCGCAAAGGTTATCGAGCGCCGCGCGCAAGCCCTTTTCCCCATCGTCGACGCGATAGAGCGTACCGAGCGTAATCGCGCGCAGACCGGGCCGCGCCAGCCGTTTGATCTTTTCGAGCTGGGCGTTCGTGAGAATCGGATGCTTGAGCCGCAGTTGCCGGCAATGCAGCGGAGTTTCCTCGAAGAGGTTTTGCTCCCCGCCGAGCGCAGTCTCGGCCGACATGACCATCTCCTCACGGATCGAGTCCACCGGCGGATTCGTCACCTGCGCAAAGAGCTGCTTGAAATACTGGAACAGTAGTGGCGACTTGTCCGACAACGCCGCCAGCGGCGTATCGGTGCCCATCGAACCCACCGCCTCCTGGCCGTTGGCCGCCATCGGCGCCAGGATCATCTTGAGCTCTTCGAGCGTGTAGCCGAAGGCCTGCTGCTGCTTGAGCAGATCGAAGGGCTCGAAACCGTTGATCGCGGGATAGGCAGCGGGCGCGGGCAGCGCGTCGAGATCGACCATCTGCTCGTCGAGCCACTGGCGGTAGGGATGACGCCGCGCGAGGCCTTGCTTGATCTCCTCGTCCTGCACGATCCGCCCCTCAACCGTATCGACGAAGAAGATTTTGCCCGGCTGCAGCCGCCCCTTGGATTCGACCTGCTCCGGGGAGATTTCGAGGACGCCGGTTTCGGAGGCCATCACAACGAGGCCGTCCTTGGTGACCAGGTAACGCGAGGGGCGCAGACCGTTGCGGTCGAGCACGGCGCCGATGCGCCGGCCGTCAGTGAAGGTGATCGAGGCGGGGCCGTCCCACGGCTCCATCATGCAGGAATGAAACTCGTAGTAGGCGCGCTTGCCCGGGTCCATCAGGCGATCGTTCTGCCAGGCCTCCGGAATCATCATCATCACGGCTTGCGGCAGGGTGCGGCCGGTGCGGATGAGCAGTTCGAGACAGTTGTCGAACATCGCGGAATCGCTGCCGTTGGCTTCGATAATCGGCTGAATCTTTTTGATGTCGTCGCCGAACAGCGGTGACGCGAACTGCTTCTCGCGCGCCCGCATCCAGTTGATATTGCCGCGCAGCGTATTGATTTCGCCGTTATGGCTGAGAAAACGATACGGATGCGCGCGATCCCAGCTTGGAAAGGTGTTGGTCGAAAAGCGCTGATGAACCATCGCAAGCGCGGTGGTCAGCGCGGGATCGAGCAGGTCCGGGTAGAACTTCGGAATCTGATGCGAGATGAGCTGGCCCTTGTAAACGAGCGTCGTGGTGGAGAGGCTGCAGACGTAAAAGAGTTCGCCTTCGGCGAGGCCAAGTTGCGCGCCTTCATTGGTAACCCGCTTGCGGATGACGTAGAGTTTGCGTTCGAGCGCCTCCTGATCCTCGACGCCCGCGCCGCGCCCGATAAAGATTTGCGCGATTGCGGGCAGCCCCTGACGCGCGATCTCGCCGCACTGCGTGGAGTCGATCGGGACTGAGCGCCAGCCAAGAAAACGCTGGCCCTCCTCGCGGACGACGCGCTCGAAAAGGCGCTCGCAAGCTTGCTGCCGGCCGGTTTCGAGCGGCATGAACACCGCGCCGACGCCGTATTCGCCCGGCGCCGGCAGCGCAAAGCCCAGCTTGCCGGTTTCGCGAACGAGGAAATCGTGCGGGATCTGGATCAGTATCCCGGCACCGTCGCCGGTCAGCGGATCGCATCCGCAGGCGCCGCGATGAGTCAGATTGTCGAGTACCTGCAAGCCCTTGAGCACGATATCGTGGGAACGTTCGCCCTTGATGTTGACGACAAAACCGGTGCCGCAAGCGTCGTGCTCGTGAACCGGATCGTACAGTCCCTGGGCTTTCGGGAGTCCGCGAAAAACCTGCATCACTGGGCCCTCTTTGCTTCAGCGGTGGCGTTGCGCACGACGACGTGGCGCGCGCGGCGGCCGTTGCCGTGGTCCGGCGCCTGCTCGTCCGCGGCCGTCGCAATCTGCCAGCGCTCCGTATGAGTCGACAGCACCACCATGGTTTCCGTCCGCGTCACGCCATGGATCAGGCGGATCGTACCGATCAGCCGCTCGAGTGACGCCGTGCTGTGCGTCTTGACCTTGAGCAAGACCGTGTGCTCGCCAGTGACGTGATGGCATTCGAGGACGTCGGGCATCCGCGCGACCGTCTCCTCGAAGGGATCGATCGTGCGCGGATGGCCGATCGAAACACCGATGAAGGCGGTGACATCCTTGCCCAGCTTTCGCGCATCGACCGAGGCGTGATAGCCGGTGATAACGCCACAGTCCTCGAGCTTCTTGACCCGCTCGATAACCGACGGCGCCGACAGGCCGACCTGATCGGCGAGCTTGGCGTGCGGAATACGGCCATGCTCCTGCAGCGCGTCAATAATCTGCAAATCTATCGCGTCGGGCTCAAAGGCCTCGGTACCTGCTTTCATAAGGCCAAACCTCGAAAGGGATGGTCAAAGTAACGGGTCGAGACCGGCTTTGTCAAGGGAATCAGAGGCAGATCAACCGGTACACCGATGTTTCATCGAAAAACTACGGCGGCGAGCCCCGGAATTGAGACCCGCCGCCGTGCTTGCAGACCGCGGCTTAAGAATCAGAACGAATAGATCGCGTCCGCGATAAAGGTATCTTGCCCCGCGCGAGTGTGGTTCGGTAAGCCGGCCAGGATCGAGGTCGGCCCGAAGACGGTGTCGTTGAAGAACGGCTTCTTGTTCGATTCGTCGTGCCGATACTCGAGGCGCGCGAGCAAGCCGGTCACTGCCGGAATCTTGTAATTGATCGTTCCGGTGCCTTCGCCTAGTAGCTGCGGCAGGCCGGTGCGCGCGCCGTTGGGATCCTCGAAATACTCGCCCCGCAAGGCGAACTCAAGGTTATCAGTCAGGTCGTAGACGATGTATGCGTCGGCGCCGTTCCAGCTGACCGCATGTGGATGAAGGATCGTGCCGTTGGGACCTGCGCTGAAGCCCGGTGCAGGCGCACAGAAGTTCCCGGGAACGACGGCGCACAGCGGGTTACCGTGCGAATTGAAAGCGGGACTTATCGAGACCGGTCCGGTTTCCTGAGCATAGAGATATTCGCCGATCAGCTGCAGCCCTTTAATCGGCGTCTTGTAGGTCAGCACCGGATCGATCTCCCAGCGCCGCGAACTGCCACGGTTGACCTGTTCCGGGCCGTAAGTACTGCTGAGAGTCAGCGCCAGCGACTGGTTGTGAGTCATCCTGTCGCCGCTGCTTAGTGACAGCTGGCCCTCGAAGGTCTGCCCGTCGTTGTTATCGGTCACGTCGTCCCAGCCATTGTTGACGCCCAGCGTGAGCCCGAGAAATTGGTTGAAGTTATAGGTACCGCGCAGGCCGGTATGGGTGAACGGGATGCCAAAGCCAAAAATAAACGAGCGCGAAATATTGTAATCCGCGCTGCCATAGGTGCTGTAGGTCGGAATCACTTCCGCGCCGAGCAGCGTGACGAAACGGCCGAGTTGCAGCGCAATCCCGCTGCCGACCGGCACCGTATAGGTCATGTATGCCTGAGTCAGATCGATGACATCGTTGCTCGTCGTGCCCGGGTTGATGTTGGACTCACGCGTCGATGCGCGCAGGACGTTTGCCACCTGTCCGAAGTTCAACTCCGTGACAAAGCCGACGCCGCCATCCGAGGTGCGATCGAGATGGAGGTTGAATTGCTGGAGGTTGAAGCCGCTGCCCTCGGTATCGAAGACCCGCAACTGATTGACGCTGCCGCCCGGCGACGACGAGTTCACCCCGCCTTTGCTGCCGCCACTGGTGTTGGGTTGGTTGAGATTGTACTCGTAGGGCACATCGACCAGCCCGTGGATATGCACGCCCAGATTTGTGCTCAGATTGGTCTTGATATCGGCGACATCCTTTTCGATCGCGCCGACGTGCTGGCCCACTGTCGCCGGCGCCGGCGCTGCAGCCGTACTCCCGGCGGGCGGCGCCGCCGGAGCTTGCACGACTGAATTCGCCTTTATGGTGTTGATTTCACCTTTGAGTTCCTGAATTTCGGTTTGAAGATCTTGTACCTGCTTTTGCAATGCCGCGTCCGATGCGGCGTCAGCTCTGGCGACACCTTGCAAACCTAACGCGATGATGAGTCCGAGCGGCGCCAGACGAGTTACAACGTGACAACCTCTTCCTATTCTCATGCCTCTCCCTCTTCTTACCGGACAAGGTACTGCCGACCAGCGTGTATAGCTCCGCAGCGGCGTTCCGCAAAGTCGATGCCATCAAGAGCGCTGCGAAAATATGAATTCGTGAACTCTACTTTTGCCCGCGACTTGGGCATTCGCCCAGCAAGTGGTCACATTCTCGAGGAAAATGATGCTCGAAATCTTTTCTTGACGCAGCTCGCAGACTCCCTTCGACAGGCTCAGGGCAGGCTGCCTGCTCGTTCCGCTTCGCTCCACTGGCGTCGAGGCTAGGAGTTCTCGTGGGGGAAATGTTATACGAGGGTCGCGCTGGGCGATTGCACCGCTTGTGCAATTTGCGGCGCAATGAAAAATGCAAAGTACGACGGAGGGTGCGTCGATGGCAGCACGTCTGAGTAAGGAACAGGTCAAGGCCAACTTCGAGAAGATCAACAACTGGGGGCGGTGGGGCAAAGAAGACGAGCGCGGCGCCCTGAATTTCATCACTGACGCCAAGCGCGCCGCGGGCGCGAGGCTAGTCCAGACTGGCGAGATCGTGTCGTGCGCGCTGCCGCTCTCAACCAAATCAGGGCCGGACAATCCGCAGCCGGTCCATCATATGATGTTGCATGTGGGACCACCGGTCGCCGCGCTCGATTATTTCGGCATCGCGCCGCACGGGTTCGCATTCACCCACCTCGACGCGCTCTGTCACGTCTTTTGGGAAGGCCAGATGTATAACGGCTTCAGTGCGCGCGAGGTCGGACGCTTCGGGGCGCGCAAGTGCGCGATCGACGTCACGCGCGACGGCATCGCCACGCGCGGGGTCCTGCTGGATCTGCCGGCGGTGAAGAAAGTCGACTTTCTCGAGCCTGGCGAAGCGATCTATCCGGAGGATCTCGACGCCGCCGAAAAGCTTTACGGGGCGAAGGTGGAAGAGGGCGACGTTCTGCTAATCCGCACGGGTCGTCATAAGCGACGCCAGCTCAAGGGCGAATGGGACGCGCGCCGCGAAGGCTTGGCGGGTCTCGACGCCGCGTGCCTGCCATGGCTGCACGAGCGGCGAGTCGCGCTCCTCGGCTGCGACGGCGTCAGCGATTGTTCGCCCAGCCATTATGCTCCGGAGTTCGAGATGCCGATCCATGTCGGCGCGCTCGTGATGATGGGGGTCCATCTGCTGGACAACGCCAATCTCGACGCGCTGGAGGCGGCGTGCCGCAAAAATCATCGATACGAATTCCAGTTCGTCATGGCGCCGTTGATCCTCGAACGCGGCACGGCGTCGCCGGTTAATCCCCTGGCGATTTTGTAATCGAGACTTCGAAACGGTTGTAAAAGAGGTGAGCATCGTGGCCAAGCCGACTGAACATGAATTCAAAGCTTTGCTCGAAAAGTGCAGCAACTGGGGCCGCTGGGGCAAAGATGACCAGCGCGGCGCGCTGAACTTCATCACGGCGGCCAAGCGCGCCGCCGCGGCCAAACTTGTGCAACACGGCGAGGCGGTCTCGCTCGCGCTGCCGCTGCCGACGATCCCGGCCCCTGACAACCCGACCCCGGTGATGCACATGATCCAGCAGGCAGGTTATGACTCGCACGATTTGCCGCTGCTGCCCTATGCTTCCGACTATTTCGCGATCGCACCGCACGGACTCGCGACGACGCATCTGGACGCGCTTTGCCACGTCTTCAACGAGGGTAAGATGTACAACGGCTTCGAGGCGAGCGAAGTCGGCTCCCACGGCGCGCGCAAGTGCGCAATCGATGTGGCGCGCGACGGCGTGATCACGCGCGGGGTTCTGCTGGACATCCCGCAACTCAAAAAGGTCGAGTGGCTCGAAAACAATGTCGCGATCACGGCGGCGGACCTCGATGCCGCCGAGCGCGAACAGCGCGTCAAGGTCGAAGAAGGCGACGTGCTTTTCATTCGTACCGGCCGCGCGAAACAGCGCAAGGCCAAGGGCGGATGGGATGCGCTGCACGACGGGATGGCGGGACTCGAGACTTCCTGCCTGCCGTGGATTCACGAACGCCAGATCGCCGTGCTGGGCTCCGACGGGATCAGCGACGCCGTGCCGAGCGGCATCGGCAAGTTTGCCCTGCCGATTCACGTCTGCACGCTCGTGATGATGGGGTTGCATCTGATCGACAATGCCGACCTCGACGCCTTGTCAGCCGCCTGCGCGCGCTTCGGCCGTTACGAATTCCAGTTCGTGATGGCTCCGCTGATCCTCGAACGCGGTACCGCGTCGCCGGTCAATCCGCTCGCACTCTTCTGAGCAGGGAGGTTCGACCCGGCGTGCGCATTACCCTGACGATACTCGTGGCCGCGCTCTTGGCGCTCAACGGCGTCGCAATGATCGCGGCGCCGGCAGCCTGGTACGCAAGCGTCCCCGGAGTCCCTGGCACCGGTCCGCTGAATACTCACTTCGTCCGCGACATCGGCTGCGCCTATCTGGTCAGCGGCGGCGCGTTGTTCTGGCGCGCGCTCGATGAGAGGGCGTGGCACGCCGCAATGGCCGGCGCGATTTTCCTTATACTGCACGCTCTCACTCACGTCTGGGATACAGCCGCCGGACGGGAGAGCGTAGCCGGATTGATGCGCGACCTTCCGGCGGTTTTTATTGTCGCGCTATTGGCTTTGTGGCTGGCCTGGCCGCATGCGCGGCCTCGCGAATGAGGCGCGGTTAGTCAGTACATTTTTCGCTCACGAAAACTAATTGGCTTGTACGGAGAACAAGGTAGTGAACAACGGGACCAAAGTAATCGATGCGGACGGTCATATCCTCGAGCCACCCGATCTATGGGAGAAATATCTCGAACCCAAGTATCGGCCGGACGCAGTGCGGCTCCGGATTGGCGCGGACGGCTATGAGTTTCTCGAGGTCGCCGGTCATCGCGCCAAACTGGTCACTCAAGGGCAGCTCGGCACGCTGGGCGGGATGGGCAAGAAGGTCGAGGAAGCCAATCGCCGTCGCGAGCAGGCGGTCAATTCCGGTCAGGCGGCGAATTTGCGCTATGCCAAGCCCGGTCCGGATGACACTTATGTTCGCGGCGCGGCCTTCGGCACGATGGATATGAAAGAGCGCCTGCAGTTGCTCGACCAAGAGGGGATGGCGGCGGCGGTGCTCTATCCGACGCTCGGGCTGTTCTGGGAGGCCGAGAGTAGCGACGCCGAATTGTCGGCGGCCTATGCCCGCGCCTATAACCGCTGGATCACAGATTTCTGCGGCGACTCGGGCGGCAGATTGATTCCGATCGCGCATATCTCACTCGGCGATCCGGAGGAAGCCGCACTGGAGCTCGAACGAGCGGTCAAAGAGGGATGCCGCGGGGCGTTCCTTGCGCCGTTTACGCTTTCACGCCGGCCACATGGCGACGCGGCACACGACCGTTTCTTTGCGGTTGCGCAGGACTGCAACGTTCCGGTCGCGATTCATCCGACGGTCGAGCCGGCCGCGCTGGGCATTCACCATCGGTACGACCACTTCGGCTGGGCGGCATGGTATTACGACCTTTTTGCCGGCCAGCCCGTGCAGCACGCCTTCGCAACTTTCTTTCAGCTCGGCGTGTTCGATCGTTTTCCGCGCCTGCGCGTGGTCGTGCTTGAATCAGGCGCCGGCTGGATCGGCTATTTCCTCGACCGCGCCGACGCCATCTTCACCGGCACGCCGATCGCGCAGACCGTGCGGCTCAAGGAAAAGCCGTCGGTTTACTTCAAGGAACGCTGCTTCATCTCGGCAGATCCCGACGAACGCACGATCGCCGGACTGATGGCGCATGTCGGCGAAGACAAGTTCTTCTGGGCCAGCGACTATCCGCACCCGGACCATCCGGGCAACTATCTCGAAGAGCTATCCGGCCTCGTCGCCCCGATGACCGACTCCGGCCGCCGCGGAATCCTTGGTGAGAATGTAGCCAAGGCTTACCGGTTAACCTGACGCGAGAGCGTGGCTGGGCTGGCGCGCGATCTCCGGGGGTGTTTGTCGCGGAAGCTCGAAAGACGCCGAATGCCCCAATTCAATTTAAAGACCAAGTTTCAGATCGTCATTCCACAGCACATCCGCGAACAGGTGCATCTGGAGATCGGCGATCTCCTGGAAGCGAACGTGGAGGACGGCAAAATCACCTTTACGCGCAAAAGTCGGGTTGACCGGCATCTTGCGGAAGGGCTGGCCGATTTCCGGGAAGGCAGGACCCACGGCCCCTACGACAACGCCGCCGCAGCGATAAAAGCTCTCGACGCGCGCGCGAAACGCTCTACAAAGAACAAGCCTCGCAGATGAGGCTCCGCTTCACCGAAAGAGCCGACAAAGACTATGCCGGCCTTCCGGTGAATGTCCGCAAGGCGTTCGCGAAGCAGCTGCGGTTTTTGCTGGCTGACCTACGGCATCCTTCCTTGCAGCCAAAAAATACAGCGTGGCCGACGATATATGGCAGGGACGCGTGACGCGCGGCTGGCGCTTCTATTTCAAGATCGAGGATGACGAGTACATCATCGTTTCGATCATTCCTCACCCCAAAAGCCCCGACCCGGTTAGATCTTGCGTTCGCCGGAGGCCAGCGTCGCATACGCTACCAGTCCGATCGCGTACACCCCCGCGATGAGATAGAAAGCCGCCGAGAACGATCCGGTGGCCTCGAGGATGACGCCGGTCGCAGCGACCCCGACGATCCCCGGCAGGGTCGCAAAGGTATTCGAGAGGCCCATCAGGATGCCGGCATAGCGTGGCGCGACGTCGAGATGATTCACCGCGAAGCCACCTGCGCCGAGCCCAGTGCCGGCGAGTGAAATCGTCGCCAGAATCACTGCCGCCCGTGGCGAATGAATTGCCGGCAGCGCGAGTATCGGCAAGCCACCCAGCGTGAATGACGTCGTCTGCATCAGCTTGCGCACAGTTCCGAGCGCGAGCCCCCGCCGATGCAAGCTGTCGGCGATCCAGCCGCTCAGGTTCTGCATCACAAAGGCCGCGAGATAGGGGATAACCGCGAGCGTGCCCAGCCGCTCCATCGGCACCGCGAAGTTGTGATGCAAATAGCTCGGCAGCCACAGCAACAGAATGTAGAAACCAAAATTGTTGCAGGTGTGCGCGATTACGATCGCCCATACCGCTTTTTCGCTGAGGATCGCGCGCCACGGAATTGCCGGCGCAAACGAAGTATCGTGACGCTCCGACTCGATCAACGCGAGTTCGGCGGCGGAGACTCCAGCACAATCCGCCGGACTGTCCGCCGCTTTGACCCACCACGCCGCGAGCCAGATAATCCCGCTCGCGCCCGAGATATAGAAAACCGCCGGCCAGCCAAGCTTGATCACGATCAGCGGACTCACCAGCAACGCGACGATCGTGCCGAAGGCGACGCCGCTGAAGTGCAGCGCAATCGCGCGCGAGCGTTCGGCCTCGAGGGTCCAGCGCGCAGCCAGGCTATGGACCGCCGGAAAGTTGATCGCCTCGCCCGCGCCCAGGGCAGCGCGCATCAGCAGCAGAGCGGCAAACGAAATTGCCGCCGCCGGTGGCGTCAGAAAAGTCGCGACCGACCACAGCGCGACGCCGGCGGCGAGCACCCGTTTGCCGCCGAAACGATCTGCCACCCATCCGCCGAGCATCTGTGGAGAGAGGTAACCCCAGAAGAAGGCCGACAGCACGAGGCCGCGCGCGGCGGCGTCATAGCCTTTGTCATGCGCGAGCGGGATGATCGCAATTGAGATATTGACGCGATCGACGTAGCAGAGCGCCGTCGCCGTCGCGAAGAGCGCGACAACGGTATAGCGTCGCGGCCAGCCCGCGGCGCCCTCTATGGTTGGCTTCGCAGCGGTTGTCGGTTGCGCCATCCGGATGCAGCTCCGCGGCGAGCCTAGCAGGATCGCATCGCGTCCGGTTAGCCACAGCGCGCGAAAGAAGACGGCGCGGCGGCTCAGCGATTCAGGGCGTGGCGGATAGTCGTGAGAATATAGATGAAGTCCCGGGAACTGCCGGCGTCGCCCAGCTTGGCGACGCGCCCCAGCAGATCGAGTTCATCCTCGGTAATCGCGTGCACGCGATGGAGCCGCGCGTCGCGCTTGAACTCTTCCCACGCCGAGCGCCGCCGCTGTCCGGATGGCGGCTCCATCAGCGCGATCGCCCGCGGATTCGCCGCAAAAAACAGCTCGCGGCCCTCGAAGCCGAGCACTTCCGCGAGCCGCCCGATAACCTTATCCGAGGGATGACGCTTACCCGCTTCGAGATGGCCGATATACGGCGTTGAAGTGCCGATTCGTTGCGCCACCTCGAGTTGCGTCAGGTCGAGCTTGCGGCGGCGCTCACGCAGCATCTGTCCCAGAGAGCGCTGTGCCTTCTTCGATGCCATCGTGGGTCGGCTCAATAAGAACGCGGCAGTTGGAGTACGTGCTCGCTGATCGTGTTGAGGACCATCTCCTGCGAGACCGGCGCAATCTTGACCAGGCGGCACTCGCGGAAGAAGCGCTCGACATCGTACTCCTGCATGTAACCATAGCCGCCGAAAGTCTGTACGGCGCGATCGGTAGCTTCGCAACCCGCGTCGGCGGCGCGCAGCTTCGCCATGTTGGCCTCGGGCCCGCAGGGTTTGCCGCGGTCGTACAGCCACGCCGCCTTCATCGCCATCAGTTGCGCGACTTCGAGCTTGGAGTAGGAGTCAGCCAGCGGATGCGCGATCGCCTGATTCTGCCCGATCGGCCGGCCGAAGACGTTGCGTTCCTTCGCGTACTTGACGGCGCGATCAACCGCAGAACGGCCCATCCCCACCGCCTCCGCCGCGAGCAGGATGCGCTCGGGATTCAGCCCGTCCATCAGGATGCGAAAGCCGCCGCCCTCGGGCCCGACCATGTCCGAGGCGGAGACTTTGAGATTGTCGATAAAGAGCATGTTAGTGTCGACGGCGTGACGCCCGAGCTTCTTGAGCTCGCGCACCTCAACGGCGTCGCGATCGAGATCGGCGAAAAAGAGCGTCATGCCGTCGGTTTTCTTCGTCACCTTCTCGATCGGCGTGGTCCGCGTCAACAGGAGCATCTTGCTCGACTCCTGCGCCTTGGTGATGAAAACCTTGCGCCCATTGACGACGTAGTTGTCGCCCTCGCGGCGGGCGAAGGTCTTGATATGCGTGATGTCGTTGCCCGCGTCCGGCTCGGTGACCGCGAACGAGACATGCAGTTCGCCGCTGATGGCGCGCCGCAGATGACGCCGCCGCAGCTCCTCGCTGCCATGCTTGACCAGCGGCATCAGGCCGAACATCCCGAGATGGATCGCGCTCGCCGCGTTCATCGCGCCGTGATACGCAACCTCGCCCATCAGCAGCGCGGCTTCGGTGATGCCCAGTCCGCTGCCGCCGTACTCCTCGGGAATCGCGATACCTAGATAACCGGCGTCGGCGATGGCTTTGTAGAAATCGTGCGGAAACTCGTGGCGCTGATCGTGGCCACGCCAGTACTCGTCAGGAAAGCGCTGGCACAGCGCGCGCACGCCGTTGATAATTTCATGCTGCGAGTCGGTCAAATCAAAATCCATGCGTCAGTCTCCGGAGCCCGTCGATTATCCAACTGGTAGGACTATTATGCGGGTCTGCACCGCGATGCCAAGCGATATTCCGCAAGAACCACTGCGGCCGATTGCCGATTCTCAGCCTATACCGCTTGGTCGATCGCAACTTCCGCCAGCGATCAAAGGGTCAGCTTCGCGAGGTCGTTCACCAACTCGGCGAGATTTTTACGCATCGCACATTCATTGGCGTTCGAGATGCTGTCGGAGGAGATGATGCTCGAAGGAATGATCTCGTTCAGTTTGCACTCGGAAACCAGTGTACCGCTCCAGGAGAGCTTGCCGGAACTCGGCTCGACGAGCCTGTACCGTACCCCCAGGGTCGCCGTCCCAAGCCCGCCGTTAGATATCTCCTCGGAGAAAATCCGCCCGTCGAGCTCGTAATCCGCGGCGCCTCCAACGACGACATTCTTGAAGAGTCTGGAATCTGCGAGGGTGGTGTTAAGCGCACGATAGAAGTCCGCTTGCGTGATCGCGGATTCGGTCGTCGGAGGGGCAACCAGACCTACCCCGGTCTCGAACACCCAAGGAGGGATAGTCCGGTCAGAGGTCGTCGCCAACAGCCGCAGCGTTTTGGTCGCTGCAATCGGGGGCGTCGTTGACGCCGGCTGGCGGACCATGTTTGCGGACCGCGGCGCCGAGCAGGCGAACAGCCCCAACGCAGCTCCCGCCAGCAGGGCCCGGTTCATCCCTGCCGTTTTCACTCGCTCCACAGCGTCAAGCGCCCTTGATTTTTTCGTCGATCGCTGAGGCGACAGGCTCTGCCACCATTTGTTGGATATAGTGCTTCCCAGTAGTCCAACCACCTGAACCGTACTCGGGTCCAGGCGTGATCTCTTTGACCACCACCATGCTGGCCAGCACCTTGCCGCTACTCTTGTCGCTGAGCGTGACCAAAACCGTCGCACCAATATCGCCCGCATGACCAAAAAGGAGCGCGGGGAGCTGAGGCCCTGGAATCGCGGCTCCGGCTAGCGATAAGGCATAAATACCCGTGGTCACTGCCGCATTTCCGGGACGATAACTAACGTAGGTGCACTGTACGATTAAGGCTCCGGCGGGCGCAGACTTGGAGTCGGCGACACTGTAGCCCTTCGTTTTCAGCGCCGCCGAAAGATCCGCTGCGAGTTCGTCGGCCAGCTTGGGATCGAGATCGATCGATGCATCCGGCGACAGCGTTATCGGCGCTACGACGAGCGCATTGTACTGGGCGAGCGAGACATTGGGCTCGAGTGCAAGCTCAGGCGGCCTGACCGTGGTGCAGCCGGCAATAAATGCGGAAGCCACGATTAACGACCCAAGTTTGGTTTTGGTTTGAACGCTCATCCAAGCTCGCCCCGTTGCGCGGCAACTTCGCGACTAATCTGACAAACCGAAGCTGGTAACTCAACCTTACTACACCTGATGATGACTCTACTGCCCGCAATATTCATTCTGCTGCTCTTACTGCTCGGCCCCCTGCTGATCGCACCCATCGAGCGCAATCTCGAGGCCTGGTGCATTCTGCTCGGCCTTGCGGCGGCGACCTTCGCGCGCGTCTGGAGCGCCGAGCTGATCGCACAGGCCGCTGCAGCGCCGATCGCGATCACGATCGCAGTCATCATTGCCGGGACGCTCTTCGCCCAATTCCGTGGACGGCTGGATCAAGGCTTCGAGCGGCTGCGACGAAGAGTCTCGCGGGCGGCCTTGACGGGGGCGTCGATCGTAGCAATCGGTCTGCTCTCGAGCCTGATCAGCGCGATCGTCGCGGCGCTGCTTCTGGTGGAAGCGATCGCGATGCTGCGCCTGGGTTCGTCGGTGCGAGTCCGCGTGGCCGTCGCCGGCTGCTTCGCGATCGGACTCGGTTCGGCGCTGACCCCGGCCGGCGGTCCCTTCTCCGCGATCGTGGCGAGCAGCCTCCAGCTGAATTTTTTTGCGCTCCTCGTAATGCTCGGGCCTTGGCTCATTCCAGGCGTGGCGACGTCCGCCCTGATCGCAGCCTGGTGTGCGCGCGGCGACTACGATTTGATCGCCGAGGCAGTCGCACCCCGCGAGCGCGTGCGCGACGCCATCATGCAGGGCGTCAAAGTCTTCGCCTTTGTCGCTGGTCTCGCCTTGATCAGCGCGGCGTATGCGCCGATGGCCGCGCACTGGGTCCCCCATCTCGGCGCGACCACCCTATTCTGGGGCAACACGGTATCCGCGGCCCTCGACAATGCAACGCTCGCGGCGATCGAAGCTCACGGCCTCCCGGCCGGCCGGATCCGCCCCGCACTGCTCTCGATGGTGATCTCGGGCGGGATGCTGATTCCCGGCAATCTGCCCAACATTGTTTGCGCCGGCGCGCTAAGAATCCGCAGCGGCGAGTGGAGCAGGGTCGGGATTCCGATCGGCGTTGCGATGCTCGGCATCTGCTTTGCAGTGCTAGCTCTCGTGAGTCGAGGTTAAAACCGGGCTAATTGAGAAAACTCTCGCGAATAATCGGGTTTGACGGGTCGTTTCGAGAGTAGTGTTTCCCGATGATGAGTTGTGCATTGCTCAAATGATTGGCGGATGCCCAACCTTCGATCGGATCCCCTGGTTTTGATCCGCCTTCGCGGAACTGGAATTCGGGGCTCCGATTAGGATAAAAACTTTGAGCGCAATAGCGGCCGCATGAGCGGCCAGGAGGACGACGAGTCAGATGACTCCAAAACAAGTTCTACAAATGATCAAGGACAAGGGTGCCGTCGCGGTTGATATCAAGTTCATCGATCTGCTAGGCACCTGGCAACACTTCACCGCGCCGATTAGCGAGTTCAAGGACGAGGCTGCGTTTGAAGAAGGTCTCGGCTTTGACGGCTCCTCAATCCGCGGCTGGCAGGCGATCGATAACAGCGACATGCTGGTTATTCCCGACTGCGACACTGCGGTAATGGATCCCTTCACGAAGGATCCAACGCTCTCGCTAATCTGCACGATTCAGGACCCGATCACCCGCGCCGATTACAGCCGCGACCCGCGCAACGTCGCGCGCAAGGCCGAGGCCTACCTCAAGTCCACCGGCATCGGCGACACCGCCTACTTCGGCCCCGAGCCCGAGTTCTTCATCTTCAACGGCATCCGCTTCGATACCAATCAGCACTCCAGCTACTACTTCATCGACTCGGAAGAGGGGAGCTGGAACAGCGGCAAGGAAGGCCCCAACCTCGGCTACAAGCCGCGCTACAAAGAGGGCTATTTCCCGGTGCCGCCCAACGACAGCCTGCAGGACATCCGCCAGGAGATGGTGCAGGTGATGGAGCGCGTCGGCATCCGCGTCGAGAAGCAGCATCACGAGGTCGCGACCGCAGGCCAGGCCGAAATCGACATGCGCTTCAACTCGCTGGTCAAGATGGCTGACTGGCTGACCTGGTACAAATACATCTGCAAGAACGTTGCGGTCCGGCACGGCATGACGGTCACTTTCATGCCCAAGCCGATCTTCGGCGACAACGGCTCCGGGATGCATACCCATCAGAGCATCTGGAAGGGCGAGACGCCGCTCTTCGCGGGCTCGGGCTATGCCGGCATGTCAGAGCTGGCGCTGCACTACATCGCGGGAATCCTCAATCATGCGCCGGCGCTAGCGGCCTTCACCAACCCCGGAACCAATTCCTATCGCCGGCTGGTGCCGGGCTTCGAGGCCCCGATCAATCTCGCCTATTCGAGCCGTAACCGCTCGGCCTCGGTGCGTATCCCGATGTACTCGCCGTCGCCCAAGGCCAAACGCATCGAGGTGCGCTTCCCCGATCCGACCTGCAACCCCTACTTGGCATTCTCCGCGATGCTCATGGCGGGCCTCGACGGTATCCAGCGCCGCCTCGACCCGGGCCAGCCGCTGGACAAGGACATCTACGCCCTCACTCCGGCCGAGCTCGCCGAGGTGCCGAGCATGCCGGCGTCGCTCGAGGCCGCGCTCGACAATCTTAAGCGCGACCACGAATTCCTGCTCAAGGGTGACGTGTTCACCTCCGATCTGATCGAGACCTGGATCGATTACAAGTACACGCGCGAGGTCAGCCAAGCTCGTCTGCGGCCTCATCCGTACGAGTTCGCGCTCTATTTCGACGCCTGATTCGACATCCACTCACCCGCTGATTATGGGGCGATGGGCACTCTGCTCATCGCCCCGTTTCTTTCGCACTTCGCCAATTAGACTAGAACTCTTCGCAGATTGCTACGATGCTGCCCTCCGTTAGCACTTAGACTACTGGTCAACCTCACGCGGGGACAGACGTCGGAAAGTTCCCCAATCGATAAAATTCAACAAATTCAATAGTTTAGAGGAGCTTCTCGACGGCCGTGAAGCGTTAGACAGAAGTTCATTGCGGTTTCTGAGGAATAGGCACGACTCTCGCTTAGTCCTATCAGCAGTTAACGCAGCGACTGTTCGGCGAGAATCCGCAGAGGCGCTGAAAGCAAGGAGAGCAAGATTATGAAGACTTTCAAAAATGCCGCATCACTGATCGTTGCGGTTTCACTGATGGGTTTGATCCTGATTGAGCAGCGCGCCTACCAGCAGAGCTGGTCAGGCGGCACCACGGCGCCCGTTGCATCGACGGACACGACTTCCGCCATTGCATCTTACGCGCCCGGCGTCGAGACCATCGTGATGAAGTAACTCGCAGCTCTGAGGCGCGGTCTCCCCCACCCGCACCTCTCCTCCGCGCGGCAGGCGGGCGGCTCTCCCCGGCCGTCCACCCGCCGCGCTCTTTCCGCAATCTTTTGCTTTGAATTCGGGTTTCCCGCACGATAAGTCGGTGTCGCGGCAACACCCCCGCCCGCGGCGGGCGCGAACGCTCTCCGATGCCGGAACTACCTGACGTCACTCTCTACGTCGAAGCGCTCAGCTCGCGTATCGCCGGGCGTAGACTTATCCGCGCAATCGTCAAGTCGCCGTTTCTCCTGCGCTCGGCCGATCCGCCGCTGAGCGCGACGTATGGCGCCAAGGTCCGCGAAATCAAGCGACTGGGCAAGCAGATCGCTATCGCGATCGGCGACCAGGAGCTGTGGCTCGTAATCCATCTCATGATCGCCGGCCGCCTGCACTGGAACATCGCCGCGCCCAAACTCGGCAGTCGTAACCTGCTCGCGGCCTTCGAGTTCGATAACGGATGGCTGTGGCTGACGGAGGCCGGCAAGCAACGCCGCGCGGCGCTCCACGTCGTCAGGAGCGCGGCGGGCCTCCAGGCGCTGAGCGCCGGCGGGATCGAACCGCTCGAAGCGAATCTCGCGGCCTTCATTGCGGCGATCGTCGCCGCCAATCACACGCTGAAACGCGCGCTCACCGACCCGCATATTCTGAGCGGGATCGGCAACGCCTATTCAGACGAGATTCTCCATCGCGCCCAGCTCTCGCCGATCGCGATGACGCAGAAGCTGACCGCGCCCGAACTCGCGCGGCTATATGAAGCAACCCGCAAAACTTTGATCGAATGGACCGATCGCCTGCGAACCGAAGCCGCAGGCGCCTTTCCCGAGAAGGTCACCGCCTTTCGGCCCGAGATGGCGGTGCAGGGCCGCTACAGTCTGCCCTGCCCGCGATGTGGCGCCAAGGTCCAGCGCATCCGCTACGCCAGCAACGAGACCAACTACTGCGCGCCGTGTCAGACCGGCGGACGCCTGCTCGCCGATCGCGCGCTCTCGCGCCTGCTCCACGCCGACTGGCCACGCACCCTCGAAGAACTCGAAGCCCGCAAGCAGCGTTAAGGAATCTGCACAAGCCCGATCTGTCATCCTGAGCGCAGTGAGCAACGCGAACGCCGTCGCAGGATCTCGGACAGCTTCGCGCCAGCGAAGCCGGTACCGATTTCTGCGTCAGCGCCTTTGCGCCATTCCATTTTTGAACGTATTTCTAACTTAGGACACTGGAAGGCGATGGCTGCAGCTAGATGAAAGCAGAACGACAAAGACTGGCCGAGCTTCTTCGCGCGACGTCGCTGAAGTTAGCGACCGAGCCGGTTTTCCGGCTGGCCTCGGGCAAAATGAGCCGCTACTACGTCGATTGCAAACAGGCGCTGTCGGATCCGGAGGCCCGCGCCTTGATTGGCAACCTGGCCGCCCAAATGATCGACGCGCGGGGCTTCGACGCGGTCGGCGGACTCGAGCTCGGCGCCTATCCGATCGCGATCGCGATCTCGGACGCGATCTTTCGCACGAGCGGCGTGAAACTTCGCGTCTTCGTCGTGCGCAAGGAGCCCAAAACCCACGGCATCAAAGATCTGATCGCGGGCAACGTCGCGGCGGGCGATCGCGCGCTAATCGTCGATGACGTGGTCACCACTGCCGGCTCGACGATCAAGGCGATCCGCGGCGCGCGCGCGGCCGGACTCGTGGTCGCGCGGGCGCTGGCCTTGATCGATCGGGAAGAAGAACAGGGCGCGGAAAATCTCGCGGCCGAGAGCGTCGCCTTCGTGCCGCTATTTACCCTGCGCGAGCTGCTCGACCCGCCCGGCTAGCCTTAACTGCATACTGTAGGGTCGGTCTTTACGCTAGCGGAGCGCTCCGCGCGGAGCGAGCAGGCGGCCTGTCCTGAGCGAAGCCGAAGAAGTCTGCGAGCTGCGTTAAGAATCTGGACGGGAGCGGAGTTGCAAATCCGGCGAGGCGGGATTAAACCCGAAGCAGGTAATTTCCCTCCGTCGGAGCACACCAATGAGCGCACAAACCCCGGCTGCAAACCCGCGACTGAAGAGCGTTTTTGACGGCCTGCTCGGCACGTTGCATCAGTTCATCCGCGACCACCAGGTCACGCACGCCGAGTATCGGCAGGCGGTGGCGTTCATGGTCGATACTGCCGCCAAGGGCGAGATCCCCTTGCTGATGGACGTGCTGCTCGAGGCGACGGTGGACCAGGTTGACAGCGTCGGCCATGAGGGTACGGCGAGCGCGGTCGAAGGCCCCTTCTATGTGCCCAACACACCGGCGCTGAAATCGCCGGCCGTGCTGCCCCATCGCAAGGACGAGCCCGGCGAAGTGCTGTTCCTGTCGGGCACGGTCCGCGCGACTGATGGCGCGCCCTTGGCGGGCGCAATCGTCGACATCTGGCAGGCCGACGCGCAGGGCGCCTACTCGCACTTCAACATCCCGCAGGCCGACGCCCCGTTTAATCTGCGCGCGCGCGTCAGCACTGACAAGGATGGCGGCTACGACATCCAGACCTGGGTGCCGGCGTCTTACGAAATCCCGAAACACGGCCCGACGGGAGCGCTCCTGAAGGCGACCGGCCGCCACGCCTGGCGGCCCGCCCATGTGCACTACCGGCTGAGCCACCCCGGCTTCCAGACCCTGACGACACAGCTTTTCGTTTCAGACGATCCGTGGATCGACTCGGACGTCGTCGGTGCGGTCAAGGCGCCGCTGGTAATCAACTTCGTGCGCCACGACAAAGAATCTGAGCTGCGCGCGCGCGGCCAACAGCGGCCGTTCCGCACGGCGCGCTACGACTTCGTCCTGGCCTCCGCGATGGCCAAGGCCGCGTAGCTACTCGCAATCGTCAGATCAGGCTCCGCTGCCACTCTGCGCGACGGCGGGTGCGGCGCTCGAACCGGCAGCCACGCTTCGGCAACTGATGCCGTGAGCGCTTGGCCGTGTTGGCCAACTGCGTCCACTGCCCGTTGGTGAACGTCAGCGCGCCGATATAGCCGCCCGGCAGAATCTCACGAGCCGACTGAATATGCCCTTTGAAGTCGTAGGGTCCGGGTCCGCCCGTAAACCAGTTCATGAAGACAAAGTCGCTCACTTGGATACCGTTGATGTCGTAGCTGAACTGATCGTCTTCCGGCGCATCGCAAATCTCGAAGGCGTAACAGGTCGAGCTGTCGACCTGCATCACCGTCGAGATCTCCGGATCGCACATCATCTCGAGTAGCTCGTGCGAGCCGTCGACACTCACCAGGCCGCCGTCCAGCAATGTCGTCTCGACAAAGACCTTGCCGAGCGGCTTCCCGCCGGGCGTCCAGTCGTGATAACCAAGGGCGCCGGCAACGTCCGAGTTGTCGAAGAACCCGAGTAGCCAGTCGTTTGACGGAATCGTCACACCCTGCGCCGGATATACTTTGAGACTCACACCGACTAGTCCGTGGGTCGGCGCAAAGTCGCGATCGACCTGCACCTGGTACGCCGCCACGTAAGCCGCAAGGTCCGCATCCGACAGCTTCGTTGAAAAGTTCTGCACCGCTACTTCAAGCATCGTCTGGCTCCTTTTCCTTAAACCAAAGGCCTTTCAGGTCCGTACAAATTGGGATCGTCTTCGTTACGTTCGAGAAAATATCGGCGAACCGCGTCGCGCAGGCGCGGTTTGGCGCCGGTCCACTGGTAGATGCCCTGCCAGTCTCGCGCGATATCCGTGAAGGGGTTGTAGTCGTTGTCGCGCAGAATCTTCCAGCGCTCGTAGTATCGGCGTTTCTGCTTGCTGCCGTGGAAGTGGTGAGCGAGAAACTGCTCGACGTAGCCGATATTCGCTTGCAGCTTCTGTGCGCGATCCTGCCAGAGCAATACCGCGTCGGTATGGTTCCGCGTCGAGGAGTTCTCCGCGCGCGGCGAGGTCAGTCGCGTGACCAGTTCGTTGATTACCCCGATCAGGCCATGCGCCATCTCGGAATCGCCGCCGCCCAGGATATTGATGTCGAGCAGGCCGCCGATTGTGTCAAAGGCCGAGCGCCGCCACGCCCACGCGCCACCCGGCGCACCCGGATCTTTCCCGAAGGGAAATTTCTTCGCGTCGGTATCGTAGCGGCCGGTGCGCAACGGCCCGTAGCCGGAACTCGCCACCTGAGCATAGCTGGATTGCGCTTTGATGCGGGAGAGAAAGGCGTCTTGATTTTGATAATTCCAGGCAAACGCCCGCGCCAGCCCGATCGGCTCCTGCTTCGCGCTCAAGTCCATGTAAGACGAAAACAGTTGCACCAAATCATAGTGCTGAAGCAGATGAATCGCCTCGAGCGCCCAGTCCTGCCGCGTGAACACCAGATCGGCGTCTGAGTATCCGCCGTATTTCCAGTCAGCCGGAAACCGCGACACGATCACATTGAGAATGTTTTCTTTGTGCCAGAGCTCGGTGTTCGTCCGGAGCTGAATGTCGTTTTCGGCAAACGGTACTGACGGATCGCCAGTGACCTCGAACGGGCGATCGCCATAAGCCAGTTCGCCGACGTACAGTTTGACGTTCGGCCAACCGGCCGCTCGTCGGCGAAAATCATTCATCAGGATCCGGCGCGTCCGCCAGCGAAACGGATTAGAGTAGGCGACCGCCAAATGTAGTACTTGATCTTCGGACCATTGCGACCATGGCCGATGAACGTCCGGATGACGCAAATAGTTAGTCATTAAAACCGCCGAGACAACGGACGCGGGACTCTTGGAGCGCCCACGCCTCTCAGTCCGTGAATATTACATTCACGAACGCCCATTTAGGGGAGTTACGCCCTGCGCAGGCGTCGCACACGCCCTTGCTGGAACGTACTTAAACCAGTTTTGGTTTGCATTATTTAGGGTGAAATATTTCCTTTTCTCACGCCGGAAGAGGAAGGATCTTATGCGGTCTTCGCAACCGCTTGCGCCGGCTCGGCAGGAAGAGGGGGCTGGCGAGTGTTGCCTTGCGCGCTTCGAGCCGTGGCCCGACCAGTTCAAACGGCGCCCGCCCCGAAGAGCACGGGCCATGGATGCGCCTCGTCGAAAGGCGCGAGCGCGCCGAAAAGTCGCTGGCACACCGTGCGCATGGCTTCGGGACCCGTCCCTGGAAGCGTTGTACGCACACGCAGTTACCTAATAAAATCAATCTGAGCCCGACTCCAACGGCGGCGGGCACAATCAAAATCGCCCGCCAAGGAGCGACTTCGTAGTAACAACGATGCCTGCTGATTCCTTCAATCGCAATATCGACTATCTGCGCATCTCGCTGATCGATAACTGCAATCTGCGTTGCGTTTACTGTATGCCCCTCGAAGGTCTCCAGTTCCTGCCCAAAGCGGAACTGCTGACCCCCCTTGAGATTGAGCGGGTGGCGCGGGCTGCCGTGAGCATCGGCTTCCGCAAATTCCGCCTGACGGGTGGCGAGCCGACTCTGCGTGCTGACGTGATCGAGATCGTCGAGCGGCTAAGCGCCGTCCCCGGGGTGGGAGAGCTTGCGCTCACGACCAACGCTCTACTCCTCGCAAAACTGGCGCGACCATTGAAAGCCGCCGGCTTGAGCCGCATCAATGTTCATCTCGACAGCCTCAACCCTCAGACGGTTGAGCGCCAGATGCGCTGGGGCACGTTCGAGCGCATCTGGGAGGGCATCATCGCGGCTGAGGCGGCCGGCCTGGTGCCGATCAAGCTCAACGCTGTGGTGACCGCCGGCTACAATGAAGCCGACGTCGTCGAGCTCGCCCGCCTGACGCTCGAGCGCGACTGGCACGTGCGCTTTATCGAACTGATGCCGCTTGGCGGCGGCGAATGCGCCTCGTTGTCGATCAAGCGTTATGTGTCAAATATCGAGACGCGGCGCCGGATCGAAGCGGTGCTGGGGCCCCTGACCGAGCTCGCCGCGGCCAGCGCGGCCGACGAGTCGCGGAATTTCCGGCTCGCAGGCGCGCGCGGGGTGGTCGGCTTCATCAGTCCGGTGAGCGAACCATACTGCGGCAACTGTAACCGGATGCGCCTGACGGCTGACGGCAAGTTCCACTTGTGTCTTTTGAACGACGACGAACTCGATGTGCGCAAAGCCCTGCGCTCGAACAGCAACGGCGACGGCCAGGCCGCGATCGCCTCAATCCTGATGCGCGCAGTCGCCGGGAAACCCACCGGTCATCATTTGCTCGAAGGCCGTTCCACCCAGCAACGCTCGATGTATCAAATCGGCGGCTAACTCAAATCACCAGACGTTGGGAAAATCACCAGACGTTGGGAAGGATGTGATCAGTCACGCGGCGGTACTCGGCGTAATCGTCGCCGAAGCGCGCGAGCAGTTCGGCTTCCTCATTGCGAATTCGGCGCCGGATCACCGCTGCGCCGAGCACTGACGCGAGGATCAGCGTAAGCGGAGCGCCGTACTCGAACGGCCAGGCGAACAGCACGATGAATTCGCCGGCATAAATCGGATGGCGCACGAATCGGTAAAGGCCGCTGCGCACCAATACCGGAGCGCCGTCGCGCCCGGGCGTCGGCGAGAAAAAGCCGAGTTGAATGCGCGCGCCCAGCACGATCCATAGGCCAGTCAGTTCGATCAGTAGTCCCAGCGCGCCGAGCCAATGCGGCGGCTCGCCGCCATAGATGTACGTGCGCTCGAAGGGCGCCGCGAAGAACAAGGCCAACAGCGGCAATTCATACATCAGGCGACGCACGAAGCGCTCGCGATCCAGCCCCAGGGCGGCTTCGTCGCGCACCAACAAATCGGCAAAGCGGAAAACCCCATAGAACACCAGATATGCGACGACATAGGGATGCTCGCCGAAGTATTGCGAGATGCCCAAACCGAGTGCGACGGCGCCCAGAATCGCCGCCATCAGAATAATCAGCTCGGCCAAACGGGCAGTGAAATCTCGCCGGGCTGGTGTACCGCCGAAGACCACGGCTTCCCGGGATCCCGCCGCGTCCTTGAGGCTGCCGGTTGGCACCTTGAGTTCACCGGTGGCCTTGCGGGCTGAAGTTGTTGGTGCGGCGTCGAGTTCGGTGACGGACACTAATTACCCTTTCAAGCGGCGCGGCTTCGGATCTACTGGTGATCGGTGACGGAACGATCTTCGCACACTGCGCGTAAGCACCGCTATCCGTGCCGGGCTTCGAGCCAGCGTTCGGCGTCGAGCGCCGCCATGCAGCCGGTGCCTGCGGCGGTCACCGCTTGACGGTAAACCCGATCGGCGACGTCGCCCGCGGCGAAAACTCCGTCGATATTCGTGTAGGTCGAGCCCGGCCGCACCTGCAGATAACCCAGTTCGTCCATGTCAAGCTGTCCCTTGAAGATCGCCGCATTCGGCTGATGGCCAATCGCCATGAAGACGCCGTCAACCTTCATCTCGGACGTCGCCCCGGTCTTCGCGTCCTTGAGCTTGACCCCGCTGACCCCACTGGCGCGCTCGCCGTAAATCTCCTCAATCACGGCATTCCAGACGAACGCGATCTTCGGGTTCCGGCGCGCACGATCCTGCATGATCTTGGAGGCGCGCAACTGATCGCGCCGATGCACGATCGTCACTTTGCGGCAGAACCGCGTCAGGAAGGTCGCTTCTTCGATCGCGGTATCGCCGCCGCCGACCACCGCAACTTCCTTGTCTTTGAAGAACGCGCCGTCGCAGGTCGCGCAGGCGCTCACGCCATAGCCCATCAGCCGTTTTTCCGATTCGATCCCTAGCAGCTTGGCCGACGCCCCGGTCGAAATGATCAGGGCCTCGCAACGGATTAACTGGCCGTCCGTCGTCAGCTCGAACGGATGACTGCGCAAGTCTGCCGCGCTGACGTCGCCGGTTACGAATTGCGTGCCGAAGCGCGCCGCCTGCCGACGGAATACCTCCATCATCTCGGGACCCTGGATGCCGTGCTCGAAGCCCGGATAGTTCTCGACCTCAGTCGTGATCGTCAGTTGACCGCCAGGCGTGACGCCCTCGATCAGCAACGGCGCGAGATTAGCCCGCGCGCTATACAGCGCGGCGGTGAGGCCGGCCGGTCCGGAGCCGAGGATTACGAGGCGATACACGTCGTCAGTCATTGAATTTAACTCGCGAACGAACTTGCGCGCAGGGCGCGGGGCGGCGAAACCATCATCAACACAGCGACTTCATTATATACATGCGCCGACATAAGCTCTAAAGCGAATTTCCATGCCGCCCAGAAAATCGCAGACCAAGGCTGCACCGAGCGCCGGCCATCTCACCCATCTTGACGCGCAAGGACGCCTGCACATGGTTGACGTGGGCGCCAAGCCGATTACGCGCCGCGAGGCCGTGGCGCGAGGCGTCGTCACGATGGAGCCTGCCACCCTCGACGCGATCAACGGCGGGCGGCTGAAGAAGGGCGAAGCGCTCGCCGCGGCGCGCATCGCCGGCATCATGGCCGCCAAGCGCACCCACGAGCTGATCCCGCTGTGTCATCAGCTTCCGCTGCAGAATGTCGAGGTTGATTTCCGCTCCGATCCGGCGCACTCCGCCATCGAGATTCAGGCGCGCGCCGTTACTGAGGCGCGCACCGGCGTCGAGATGGAAGCGCTGATGGCGGTGAGCGCCGCGGCCCTCACGATTTACGACATGGCCAAGGCGATCGACCGCGCGATGACGATCGGGGCGATACGGCTGATCAGCAAGCGCGGCGGGCGCAGCGGCAAGTTTCGGCGTCGCGGGGAGCCGGCGTGGAACTAGACGCCGCGCGTACGACCGCTAGCGTGAAAGTCCGCGGGCGCGTTGTCTTGAAGCCGGGCCGCGACGGCCCGGTGCGCGGCGGCAATCCGTGGATTTTCTCCCAGGCGATCGCGCGCGTGGAGCCCGCCGATCTCGCACCCGGCGCAGAGGTCGAGGTCTATGATGCCGGCGGCGACACGCTCGGCTTCGGCTACTACAATCCGCGCACCACGATCGCGATTCGGATGCTCGCATTCGATCATCGCGTCGAGCCCGCGGCCCTCGTTGCACATCGCTTCGCGCAGGCGATCGCGTATCGACGCCGGATCATCGCCGCCGATACCAATTGCTATCGCCTGCTCAACGGCGACGGCGACGGCCTCTCCGGCGTCGTCGCCGATCGCTACGACGACGTCATCGTTCTTCAGCTCCTGACCGCCGGCGCCGAACGGCTGCGTGACGAACTCATCAGGCTGCTCAGCGCGGAGCTCGCGCCGCGCGCGATTCTCGAACGCAGTCAGGGCGCAGTCCGCCGCCAGGAGGGTCTCGCCGATCGCGTCGGTCTTATCAGCGGGCCGCCCGTTAGCGAGGTCGTCGTATGCGAAAACGGCATTCGCCTCGTCGTCGATCTCGAAGGCGGACAGAAGTCCGGCAGCTTCTTGGATCAGCGGGATAATCACCGACGCGTTAAGCATCTCGCGGCCGGCGCGCGTGTGCTCGACGCCTATTGTTATGCGGGCGGCTTCACCCTGGCCGCGCTGGCCGGCGGCGCGCAAGAAGTGATCGCCGTCGAGACTTCCGCACGCGCGCTCGAATCCGCGCGGCGCAATCTCGAGCTCAACCCGCACGCGAGTGGGCGCGCCGCTCTAATCCAGCAGGACGCGCTCGAATATCTTGCTGCGGATCACGGAAAATTCGCGGTCGTGGTTGTCGATCCGCCGCCCTTTGCGCGCAGTGTCAAGGACAGCCTGCGCGCCGGACATCTTTACGTCGAGCTCAACACGCTCGCGATGCGCGCGGTCGCGCCCGGCGGCTCGCTGATGACCTTCAGTTGCTCTGCGCATTTCGGCGGCGAAGATTTCCTCCGAGCCGTGCGGATCGCGCAAGGGCGCTCGCGGCGCAATTTTCGCCTCGTCGAACGACTTGGTCCAGGCGGCGACCATCCGGTGATGCTCGGTCATGCGGAAGGCCAATATCTGACCGGCCTTCTGCTCGCGGACTTAAGCTGAATTAGCGCAAACCTGCATATGAGTTCGACTATTGAAGGCCGCGGCTAAAATGGGCGACGATTTGCGCCCCAACCACGGAGTTAAGCTGACGATGAAGCTCGAGCGGCTCGATCATTTCGGTCTCGAGGTTGGCGACTTGGCGCGCGCGGAAGAATTCTACACGCGCGTCCTCGGACTCACGGTCGTCGCCCGTTTCGGCGACCAGGTGCTGCTGCAATGCGGCGAGCAGAACCTCGCGTTGTTCGGCGTCGCGCGCCAACCCTTAACTCCCGCGCAGCGTCGCGCGCGGATCGCGCATCCGCTCGGCCGCGGCCATCATGCGTTCCGCGTCAGCCGCGCCGATTTC
>DATGHL010000005.1 GCA_035308025.1 Candidatus Binataceae bacterium | reverse complement strand
GGATCGCTTCGTCATGCTCTCGCCGCAACTGCTGGAGTTGCTGCGCGACTGGCGGCAGGTCGCGCAGCCGCGGGGCTGGCTGTTTCCCGGGCTCGATCCGGTCAACCCGATGTCGGCCCGACAGCTGTGCCGCGCCGTTTCCGCGGCGGCGCGGGCGGCGGGAATCGCCAAGCGCGTGTCTCCGCACACTTTGCGCCACAGCTTCGCCACGCATCTGCTCGAACAGAACGTCGATATCCGGGTCATCCAAGTCCTGCTCAGAACAGCCACATACTACTCGTCAACCGCATAGCGAGAGGCAGATATACTATCGGTTCCATCCCCAATGCGGTGAGACCGTGCCTATTCTCAGGCAATTCGCCTGCCGGGGAGTTGATCTGGTCGCCATTCCGCAACCGGATGGGTCCGTCGCATGCATTCCCGCGTGGATGACCCACGAATCTTCTGCGCATCACCAACTCTGCGTCGAGCCGGGCTTTTCCCTTGATGTCCTGCGATCTTTGCGCTCCGAGATCGACGCGCTTCTAAGTTTTCTTCCATCCGACTCGAAGGTGGAGAAAGCCCATGATGACGAGGAAGTGCGAAGATGCCCAACCAGATCTATTCGATCAGGACGAGCCGCCTGCCGTCCTGGCGCCAGTGCAGAAGATCCATCTTGCGGCGCTGATAGAAGCGCTGCTTCTCGAAATCGTAGCGGCACTGGGCGTCGGGGAGGCCGGCGATGACCAAGATCACCGTTGAGCATCTGAGCCGCGGCGCGTTTGTCTACATCAGACAGTCGACTGCCGACCAACTCATACACAATCAGGAAAGCCGTCGGCGACAATATGGCCTTGCCGAGCGCGCGCGTCAGCTCGGTTGGGCGTCGGTCGAGGTTATTGATGACGATCTTGGCCGTTCTGGGGGCGGCGCCAATCGACCCGGCTTCGAGCGCCTTCTG
This sequence comes from Candidatus Binataceae bacterium, assembly GCA_035308025.1. Lineage (NCBI taxonomy): Bacteria > Candidatus Binatota > Binatia (SeqCode) > Binatales (SeqCode) > Binataceae (SeqCode) > Binataceae bacterium (SeqCode). The sequence goes on along the minus strand of DATGHL010000005.1, from coordinate 1,811 downwards.
GCGGCGATCTGCGAGGGGCGTGTTGGCGCCGTGCTCGCAATCGAGGCGTCTCGCCTGGCCCGCAATGGCCGCGACTGGCACACGCTGATCGAGTTCTGCGGACTGGTTGGGACTATTCTTTTGGACGAGGATGGCGTCTATGATCCGCGCCATCCCAACGACCGCCTGTTGCTGGGCATGAAAGGCACGATGAGCGAACTGGAGCTATCACTGTTCCGACAGCGCTCGCATGAGGCGTTGAAGCTGAAAGCGCGCCGAGGCGCGCTATTCCTCCGCGTTGCAGCCGGCTATGTCAAAGTCGGGCGCGACCGGATCGAGAAGGACCCCGACCTGCGCGTTCAGGACGCCTTAAAGCTGGTATTTTCGAAGTTTTCCGAGTTCCGAAGCGTTCGTCAGGTTCACATCTGGCTGCGCGACGAGGGAATCGCATTGCCCGTCAAGTCTCACAAGGCGGCGGACGTGCGCGGAATCGTCTGGAGGGCGCCGCTTTACAACTCCGTGCACAACCTCCTGACCAACCCTGTCTATGCCGGCGCATACGCCTTTGGGCGCACTGCGAGCAAGGTCAGCGTCGAGAACGGTCGCAAACGCGTAAGACGCGGATTGCGGCGCTCTCAGGCGCAGTGGGATGTTCTGCTCCAAGATCAGCACGAGGGCTATATCACCTGGAGCGAGTTCGAGCGTAACCAGCAGGTGATTGCCGACAATGCGACCGGCAAGGGGAGCGCCTCGGCCAGAGGCGCAGTGCGGACGGGTGGACTGCTTCTGGCGGGGCTCCTGCGTTGCGGCCATTGCGGCCGCAAGCTGTATGTGGGCTATGGCGGCAAGACCGGGCGCTATTACTGCCTAGGCGCTCTCGTGAACCACGGAACGCAACGATGCATCTCGTTTGGCGCATTTCGCGCTGATGATGCTGTTGGCGCCGAGGTTCTCCGGGTCTTGAAACCGCTCGGCGTCGATGCCGCGCTCAGGGCGCTGCAAGCTCAGAGGAGCGAAGCGTCGGCCGCCCGGCGGCAACTGGAGCTGGCGTTGCAACAGGCGCATTTCGAGGCCTCCCATGCACGTCGCCAATACGATGCCGTCGACCCAGCAAATCGCCTTGTGGCCGGCGAGTTGGAACGCCGCTGGAACGAGGCGTTGCAAGGCGTGCGCCGGATCGAAGGGGAAATCGCGGTGCTGGAGGCGAAGAAACCGGCGCTATTGAGTGAGCAGGAGCGACAGCGCTTGATGCAACTCGGCGCGGATCTCGATCAGGCCTGGTCGCATCCGGCCGCGACTACCGCGACGCGCAAGAGGATCTTGCGTGCGGCTCTGAACGAAATCGTCGTGCGCCTCGACGGCGGCTTCATCGAAATGATCCTGCATTGGCAAGGAGGGGACCACACCGCGCTGAAGTTGAAAATGAATGGAGTTGGCAAGCACCGTTGGACGATACCCGAGGATACCTTGTCGCTGATCCGCGGGTTGGCGCGACAAATGCCCGATCGGCAAATCGCGCGTCTCCTCAATCGCGCCGGCAAGCCGACCGGACGCGGCAACGGCTGGACCGAACCGCGCGTGCGCTCATTCCGCTGCCACCACGGCATAGCGGTCTATCGTGACGGCGAATGGGCCGAGCGCGGCGAGTTGACGCTCGAAGCAGCGGCGCAAATCATCGGAGTCACCGCGATGTCGGCGCTGCGCATGATCCAACGCGGCGACATCAAGGGGAAACAGCTTTGTAAGGGCGCGCCCTGGGTCATCATGGCCGAAGAACTGGCGCCCTTCACCCCCCGAAAGCGGCTGCCGGGGACGCCGCCAACACCAAATCC
>DATGHL010000004.1 GCA_035308025.1 Candidatus Binataceae bacterium | reverse complement strand
GCCCGACGACCGGGTCGGTCGGGTGGAGCACCTGCCCCGCGATGGCCGGCGCGGCGGCGAGCGCGGAGAGCAAGCCAAGACCAACCGCCCAGCGCATCTGAGAATCCCCGACGATCGACGACACCGCCCGACGCCATGTTGCTCCGCAGCAAGACCCCGCGTAAACACCCGCCCGCATTTCCACCCAGAGAGAGGAGAGTCTTCCCGTGTTCGCCCAGTCCGCAGCGCTCGCCCGCGTCAAGCCGTCCGCCACCATGGCGGCCGACGCCAAAGCCCGCGCGCTGAGGGCCGCCGGGAAAGACGTGATCTCGCTGGCCGCCGGCGAGCCGGATTTCGACACGCCCGAGCGGATCAAGGCGGCGGCGCGGCGCGCGCTGGCCGACGGCATGACGCACTACACGCCGGTCAGCGGCACCGCGGCGCTCAAGGAGGCGATTCGGCTCAAGCTTAAACGCGACAACGGCCTCGATTACGAAGCCGCCGAGATAATTGCATCAGCGGGCGGCAAGCAGGCCGAGGCCAACGTCATCGCGGCGCTGTTTGACGAAGGCGACGAGGTGATCATCCCGACGCCAGCGTGGGTGAGCTTCGTCGCGATGGTCAATCTGAGCGGCGCGGAAGCGCAGCTGGTTCCATGTCCCGAGGAGAACGCTTTCCTGCTCGATCCGGAGCGGCTGCGCCGCGCGATCACGCCGCGCACCCGCGGCATTATCCTGAACTCGCCGTCGAATCCGACCGGCGCGGTCTATTCGTCCGAGCAACTTTCTGCACTTTCAAAAATCCTGCTCGACGCCAACCTCTGGGTGATGTCCGACGACGTTTACGAGCACATCATCTATGACGGTCCGGCGCCTCATGTCTTCCAGGTCGAGCCTCGGCTCAAGTCCAAAGGGATTGTTTTCAACTCGCTGTCGAAGGCCTATGCGATGACCGGATGGCGCATCGGCTTCGCTGCCGGACCGCGCGAGGCAATCGCGGCGGCGACCCGCCTGCAGAGTCAGAACAGCGGCAATCCCAACTCGATCACCCAGGCTGCGGCGGTCGAGGCGCTGGCCGGGCCTCAGGACGAAATCAAGTCGATGATGGCGGAGTTCCGCGCGCGGCGTGAACTGGTGGTCGAGCGCGTGCGCCGGCTCGATGGTTTCCGCCTCCCGAACGTGCCGCAGGGCGCGTTTTACGCCTTCCCGAATATCTCGGCGATTCTCGGCGCGAGCCTCGATGGGCACAAGGTCAGCGACGGCAATTCGTTCGCCGAGTTGGCGCTCAACGAGGCGCACGTCGCCCTGGTCGGCGGCAACGACTTCGGCGCGCCGGAGCACGTGCGGATGAGCTATGCCACTTCGCTCGCGAATTTGAACGAGGCCTTCGACCGGCTCGAGCGCCTGCTCAAGCGGCTGCAGCGTTAGCAGGCTGCCTGCTATTCCGATGGCCTGCTATAGTCGGTCGAGGCGCTCGCTCTCGCGAGTCCTGGCGGTGATCATCATGAGCGGATTTTTCAACCTGTTCTTTCCGTGGCTGGCGCGCGCCGAAATGCTCAAAGTGGGAACGCCGGCGCCCGCCTTCTCTACCACCGCCGTGGTTGGCGAGCAGACGGTGCCGATCAAGCTCAGTGACTATCGCGGGCGCAAAGTCGTGCTCTACTTCTATCCCAAGGACAGCACGCCCGGGTGCACGAAGGAGGCCTGCGCCTTCCGCGACGGCTACGCGCAGTTGAGCCGATGGGGTATCGCGCTCCTCGGATGCAGTATCGACAGTGCCGACGCCCATCGGGCGTTCGCCAAAAAATACCGGCTCTCGTTTCCCCTGTTGCTCGATCCGGGCAACAAGATCGCCAAGGCCTACGGCGCTGACAACGGTATCCCGATCCTCGGACTTGATCGGCGCGTCACTTACGTGATCGGCGAGGACGGCAACATCCTCAAGGTCTATCCGAACGTCGATCCGTCGATTCACGCGACGCAGATTATCCAGGACCTCGGCGCCGACAAGACACCGCCCTCACCGACTGCTACACCTTCCCCAACTGCGACGCCCAATGGTGCTGCGACACCGTCCAAAAATCGGGACGACAGCGAATAGAGTCTAGGGCAGATCGGCTGCCCGCGCGACGGGCGGATGGCCCAGGCTGACCGCGAGCATAACCGCGGCGGCGGCGAGGCTCGCGGGATTCTTCTCGATCCGGATCAGGTCATTGAGCGCCTCGAGATGCGCGCGCATCGTGGCTGCCCCGGAATCGCCGCGGCCGGCGAAGCGATCGGCGTCGAACAGCGCGTCGATCAGCGGATTCGGATCGAAATTGTTTTCGGCCAGGGCCTCGCGGGTCGCGACGCGCCAGAACTCGTGCGGCTCCACGATCGTGAAATCGCCCAGTGCCGCGACGCGCGCACGCATCAGATCGAGCAACTGCCGATAAGCGTCGTTTGCGGCCAGATACTCCGGGACGCCCTGCGCCTCGAGGAAATCAGCGATCGTGCCGCTCTCGCCATAGATCCCGCGCGAGCCGATCGCCGGTTCGAGCCGGATGAAATTCTCGCGCCCATCGAGGTCGCGTTCGAGACCCAAAGGATAGAGCCGGCAGGCTAGCGGGCGTCCCGCATGAATCGTGCATCGCACGCCCGCGAGCGCGCGGCAGGTTCCGTCGTCTTTGAACTTTAGAATCGATCCGCGCCGGAGGGTATATTCCCGCACCGTCTCAGCCGTCGAAATTCCCGCGGCCCGCGCGATCCGAATCACGTCATACGGCGACAGCGCAATCACCTGATCGCGGCAGCATCGCCCGCACTGATTGCAGGAATACGAGAAAGTGTGGCGAATCGTTTTGCTCATCGAGTAGGAGAAAGAGAGTGCCACGGCCCCGGCCTTGAGCGACAGTTCCAAAAAAAGGTGGTTTCTTCTCTACGCGCGCTCACTCCAGGTTCGCTCTGTGATTGCGCACCCTCATTTCCGTGACGCGATCCTCTCGCGCTATCCCGACGATCGCATTTGCTGTCAAGTTCACGATTTCTTGTACAACCTCTGGTGACTGCGCAGTGGCTTCTATCGACTCGATAGCTATCTTGCGAATCGCGGCAATTCCCTCCATTTTTACCCGGTCATGCGCCCCTAGCCTTCCACGGAGCAAAGAGAAAAGATTGACCAAAAGGCCGGCGATATCTGCAATTGCAGCGACCTCGAAGAGGCCTGGAGACGAGATCTGAATACGTTCTATACGCAAGTCTCCATAATGCTCTCTAGCCTGATGGGTCAATGTTCGCGATATAGAGGCAAACGACTGCTCCCGGCCCGCTGGATCGCTGTAGCCGCGAGATAACCTAATCAGTTCTGGGCGCAGATCATCCGAAATGAGGATCGCTAGACGGAAATAACTCTTATCGAGAGAGTACAATAGCCGTCGAAAATCTCCCAATTCCCACGATTCGGAAACAGCCAATTCTAAAGTTGCATCCGCCAAGGCGTCCCCCTGATAATAAAGTACCAGAAAAAACGCCTGCTAGGCTCTCTCATCCCGCATAAGAGGGCAAGGGAAAACATATCACTAGGTCTTTAACGTACGATCCGTTTTGCCCGGGAGACGGCAAACCCTGTAATTCGCGATAACTCCGGAAGTCCGCTCCACCACGCGAGGCCCAGGTATACGGCCCCGTACACTGGGATCACTGCGAGTGCGGTCAGGCGCGGGCCGCGGTGGACTTCGTGTTTGACTGCAAACGCGATCGCTCCCGCGGCGAGCGCCATCGCCCACAGCTGGATGAGATAGCGCCGCTCCAGCCCGGTCCATCCGAGGCGCCGGTTCAGGCTGCGCCGCAGCAACGTGAACTCGACCCACGCCGCGACGCCGGCCGACGCCGACAATCCGGCGACGCCCCAGCGCATCGGGATGCCGAAGAGCGGCGGCAGAATAATCGCGCAGAGGTAGCCCAACACAAGTGTCAGGCCGACCCGGATCAGCGCATAACGTAAAGGTGTGCGCGTGTCCCACATCGCGTAGTAGGTCGAGTTGTAGAGCCGGCTCATCGTGGCGGCCAGCAAGCCGACCGCCGAGCCGGCGAGGATCGCCCAGACGTAGAGTGCGTCGCGATGCTTGAAGGCGCCCGACTGGAACAGCAGTGCCACGATGACGTCGCCGATGATCAGAAAGGCCGCGGCCGATGGCACCACCATGAACGAGATCTGCCGCAGTCCGGCATTGAGCCGCGCGCGCAGCGCCTCGGCGGACGCGGTGTTGGTCGCGACCGTCACGCGCGACATCGCGGGCAGCTCCGCCGCCGCCACCGACATCCCGAACAGGCTCACCGGCAGGAGGTAGAGAATCTGCGCGTAGTTGAGCCCGGCCACTGCGCCGACCGGGAGCAGGCTCGCGAGCAGATTATCGATATAGCCGCTGACCTGCGCGACGCCGCGACTGGCGATCACCGGCATCAGGTTGTTGAAGACGTTGCGCAGCTCCGTCCGCACTCGCGCGAAATGGATACGCAGTGGGCCTAGCAATGGGAGCGTCTGCGGTAGTTGGACGATAATCTGGAGTGCCGCCCCGGCGACCGAGCCCCACGCCGCCTTGAGCGCAAGCCCGTCCTGAGTGCTGCGCGGGCCGTAAAAGATCAGCGCGGCGATAATCGCGGCGTTCCACGCCACCGGCGCCGTGTAGGAGGCGAAGAACCGATGGTGGCTGTTGAGGACGCCGAGGCACCAGGCCGACATCACGAGCAGCCCAGCGCCGGGAAACAGGATGCGCACGATGCGGATGGTCAGGTCGCGGCGCGCGCCGTGAAAGCCCGGCGCGATCGCGTCGATCAGATAGGGGGTGAAGAGCACGCCCGCGACCACCAGGATCGCGATCGCCAGCCCAAGGATCGCACCGACGGACCACGCCAGCAGGTCAGCCGCCTCTTCCTCGCCCTCGCTGAGCAGCCGGCTGTAAACCGGAATGAACGAGGCCGAGAGCACGCCCTCGCCGAAGAGATTCTGCAGGATATTCGGAATTCTGAAGCCGGCCTTGAAGGCGTCGGCGGCCGCTGAGTTGCCCAGATAGTGTGCGAAAATACTCTCGCGGATGAGTCCGGCGATCCGGCTCAGCAGGATTCCCGCGCCCACCAGCAACGCGAGGCTAGTGCCGCCGCGAACCTTGTCGCCGCTTGCGGCCGGACCGGTTTCCGCTGGCGCTTCGTGATGGCTTCGAGTTGCGACCGGCGAGCTCCTTGGAGGAATCGCGCTCAAGTATAGCGGCGCGCCCGCGCCGCGTGTAGCCGACGCGGAATTTCCGCGCAGGACATCGAGGCAGGATTAATCGAAACGGTTCAAAACGTAGCGAGGGTCAGCCGCGCCGCATATGATGAATGAGCTACGAAAATGCCCTTCTCACTTTACATTCATATCCCCTACTGCCACTCGAAATGTCCGTATTGCGATTTCAACTCGCACGCGGCGTCGAGCTGGCCCGAACAGGCCTACACGGACGCGCTGATCGCCGAGATGCGGGCGCGAGCTGCCGAGCCGAACTGGAGCGGCGGGCGAGTCAAAACGATCTTTTTCGGGGGCGGGACGCCGTCGCTTTTTGCCCCGCGCTCGATTGGCGCGCTGATCGACGCGGCGGCGGCAATTTTCGGCGTCGAAGCCGACGCGGAGATCACGCTCGAGGCCAACCCCGGCACCGTCGATAGCGCCAAGCTCGCGGGCTTTCGCATCGCCGGCGTCAATCGGATCAGCTTTGGCGCGCAATCGTTCAACCCGGCGATTCTGAAGTTCCTAGGACGCCTCCACAGCGCCGAGGAGACTCGCGCAGCAGCGCGCGCCGTCCGCCGTGCGGGTTTTGCGCGGCTCAATCTCGATCTCATCTTCGCCGTCCCGGGCCAGACTGCCGCGGACGTCCTGAACGATATCGCGGAGGTGGTTGCGCTCGAGCCCGATCACGTCTCGGCCTACAACCTGACCTTCGAAGAGGGCACGGTCTTTTTCGCTGAGCGCAAGCGCGGACGCATCCGCGAGTTGAGCAACGACGCTCAGGCCGCGATCTTCTCGACGGTGCGCCACGAAATCCCGCGTCGCGGCTATCCGATGTACGAGATCTCCAACTATGCCGCCCCGGGGCACGAGGCGCGGCACAATCTAACTTACTGGCATGCAGAGAGTTATCTCGGTCTCGGCGCAGGCGCCCACAGCTTCGCGCAGAGTGCGATCGGCGGTCGCCGCTGGTGGAATGAAAAGGCGCCGTCTCGTTATATCGAGCTCGTACGTGCGAACAAAATAGCTGAGGTCGGCGGCGAAACTATCGATCGGCCGGCTGCGATGAGCGAATTTGTCTTCCTCAATCTGCGCTTGCGTGACGGTTTTGCGATTGCTGAGTTCGAGCGTCGCTTCGGGCAGCCCCTCGATGATTCCTTCGCGGGCGTCAGCCGTCGTCTGGTCGAGGACGGCTTACTGATAAGCCGCGGCGGCCGCGTTTTCCTGAGCGATCGTGGCGTCGAACTGGGTGATTCGGTCTTTGCGGAGTTCGTTTGAGGCGCTAGCGAAGCGCTCCAGCGCGGAGCGAGCACAGGGGGCGGCGGAGTCTGCGACGCGCGGCCAAGGTCAGAAGTGTGCGAGCTGCGTTCAAGGAAAATCAAGGCTGCATTGAAGCAGCACCCGGGTCCGAAGCGCCTTGCCTCAATCAGGTCGATTTGTAACCATCGCATCCAATTCGTGAGTTTGGCAGGGTTTCCATTACCCTTCATTCTCGCTAACTTGAAACCCGCAGATTCTAAATCAAGATCAGGATTCTGGCGAAACTTGAGGAGGCTCGGATGATAAGGAAATTCTCGGTTCTTGTTGGAGCATTGTCCCTGGCGGCGTTTGCCGCGGCCTGCACCGCCGACGTCAACCTTCAGGCCGATAAGGCGGCGCATTCTGCTGCCCAGGCGAGTTCGGATGCGTCCAACGCCGAAGGCTCGGCGCAACTGGCGCAGGCGGCCAGCCAAAAGGCTGATCAGAATGCGGCGGCGGCCGAAGATTCGAGCCGTCGGGCGAGCGACGCGGCGGCGCGTGTCGAAGCCGCGTTTAATTCCTCAGTCGTGAAGTAGTCGGATCCAAATTTGGGGGCGGGCGCTCACGAGAGCGCCCGCCGCGCGTTCCTGCCGTTACCGGCACAGATTACTGCTTACGTTCCGTTGGCGTTGCTGAAGGGGCTGGGCCCTCGGCCGACTCCTTAAGCGCGTCGCGGACATGCTCCATCGCGCCGTCGTCACGTTGCACGCGGTTCTCGAGCTGGCGAAAAGCTTCGAGGGTCATCCCCTGCTGAGACGCGGCCTGTTCGATCGGCAGGGTGCGGTCATGCTGCATCGCCCGATAGACCGCGATATATTTTTCCACCTGCTCGGGGGGAACTTCGGCTTCTTCTTCGCTATTGGCACTCGCTTGTGTCAGAGTGCTAATGGACAAGGAGCCGGTGATAAAGAGAGCGGACGCGGCATGGAGCGGTCGGGCGGCGAGGGAGAGCGAAATCAGCGCCATCAACAATACGCCGACGCGCAAATCGGCCGACGACGCCCGCGTAATAATCCAATGATTGAAATCAAAACGCCGCAATCTCGTGCTCATGACCCCATGCTACACCTCTCGAACTCAAGAGAAAGCGGCGCGAAATAGGTTGCGCATTGGGCTTCAGTGCTTAATCTTCACGCACCAAGAATCAGGGCCGATCTGCCAATCGTTTTACCAATAAACAGCAATTAAGTCGGAGAAAGGACAAAATGTCAGCGAAAATCATCGAACTGCATGAACGCGCCCGGGCTGGAATTATCAAGGGCGCAACGCTGGTGGCCGAGGCCGCGCGCGTAACCCTCGGACCCAAGGGCCGTCACGTCCTGCTCGAGAAGAGCTTTGGCGCGCCGGTTATCACCAAGGATGGGGTCACGGTCGTCAAGGAGATCGAGCTGGATAACAAGTTCGAGAACCTCGGCGCCAAGCTCATCCGCGAGGTCGCGCAAAAGACCAACGATGTCGCCGGGGACGGCACCACTACCGCGACGGTGCTGGCGCGCGCCATCATCAACGAAGGCATCAAATTGCTGGCGGCGGGGATCCCGGCGATGGAACTCAAGCGCGGGATCGACGCCGCCGTCACCGCTGCGGTCAGCGAGATCAAGGAGATGGCGCGGCCGGTCAAGGATCGCACGCGCATGGAACAGGTCGCGACGATCGCGGCTAACGGCGACGCGACGATCGGCAAAATCCTCGCCGAATCGATGGACAAGGTCGGCAAGGAGGGCGTCGTCACGGTCGAGGAGGCGCGCGGCCTTGAGACCACGCTCGAACTGGTCGAAGGAATGCGCTTTGACCGCGGCTACCTGTCGCCTTATTTCGTGACCAATCCGGCGCGCATGACGGTCGAGCTCGAAGAGCCGTTGATTCTCTTTCACGAAAAGAAAATCGCCAATTTGCGCGATCTTGTGCCGCTGTTGGAGAAGGTGCTGCAGAACGGCCGGCCTTTCCTGATCATCTCTGAGGAGGTCGAGGGTGAAGCGCTGGCGACGCTGGTCGTCAACAAGCTGCGTGGCGCGCTCAAGATTGCCGCGGTCAAGGCCCCGGGTTTCGGCGATCGGCGCAAGGAAACTCTCCAGGACATGGCGACCCTGACCGGCGGCCAGGTCATTGCCGAAGAACTTGGCGGCAAGCTCGAAAACGTCCAGATCAATCAGTTGGGCAAGTGCCGTCGCGTGATTATCGACAAGGACAACACCACCATCGTTGGCGGCCAAGGCAAGAAAGCCGACCTCCAGGGACGCGTGGATCTGATCCGCGGCCAGATTGCGCAAACCACCTCGGACTACGATCGCGAGAAACTCGAAGAGCGGCTGGCGAAACTCACCAGCGGCGTCGCCGTGATTAAAGTCGGCGCCGCCAGCGAGGTCGAGCTCAAGGAAAAGAAAGCCCGCGTGGACGACGCCGTGCACGCGCTCAAGGCCGCGATTGACGAAGGCGTCGTCGCGGGCGGCGGCGTCGCGCTAGTGCGCGCAATCAAGGCAGTCGAGCGTCTGCAGCTAAGCGAAGAGCGTAAGGCCGGCGCCGGCATCGTCGTGCGCGCGATGGGCGAGCCGCTGCGCCAGATCGCTTTCAACGCCGGCCATGAACCTGCCGTGGTCTTCAACAAGGTCGAAGAGGGCAAGGGCGATTTCGGCTTCAATGCCGGCACCGAAGAATACGAGGACCTGGTCAAGGCCGGAGTAATCGATCCGGCGAAGGTCGTGCGCTCGGCATTGGAAAATGCCGCGAGCGTCGCTTCGCTACTGCTCACCACCGAAGCGGCGATCATCGAGAAGCCGAGGAAAGCCGGTCCGCCGGCGATGCCACCCGGAGGCATGGGCGGTATGGGTGGTATGGGCGGTATGGGTGGCATGGGCGGTATGGGAGGCATGGGTGGTATGGGAGGCATGGGAGGCATGGGTGGCATGGACGATATGGGAATGGGCGGCGACGATTTTTAGTCCCGAAAAGATCCGGAACCACAAAGCGGTCATGTAGGTATAGGTGAATCGGATTGCGATAGGTGCATCTGATACTGTATGCTGCCTTTCGCTACGGCGAGTATGGGTGCGGAACAATTGAAGAGAAGCGCGGCGCTGTTGTGTAGCCTGTCGCTGAACGGATTTAAGGAGGAAAAGGATGGAAGGATCAGTCGTGAAATTCTCTAAACTGCTTGGGCTCGCGGGCGCGGTGCTCGCGCTGTCGCTGACGGCCGGTTGCACAAGCGACGCCGTCACGAAGGCGACCAACGCGGCCACTCAGGCCGATCAATCGGCTTCGCGCGCAGACAAGGCCGCGGCCGACGCCAAGCAGGCGGCGGATTCAGCGCAGGCGGCTGCAGCCAAGACTGATTCGGCGGCGGCGGATGCGAAGGCGGCGGCGGATCGCGCTGAGGCCATCGCGGAGAAGACTTCGATGGGCGGCACGCATCACCATCATTGGGTGCACCATATGCACCATCACATGCATCACATGGCCGCTCCGGCAGCAAGCTCGAGCCCGGCCGATAGTGGTGCAGCAGCAGCTCCGGCCCCGGCCGATAGCAGCGCGCCGGCTCCGGCTCCATCAGCGTCCTGATCGGGCTTTTCTAACAGCTAGTTCCGTTTTGAAATGAGAGGGCGTTCGCCTCGTGTGAACGTCCTCTCATCAATCATGCGGCCATTCGGCGCGGCTGGCCGGATGCACTGCGTCGTCTGAGCTGCGCGGTCACGGAAAGGTCACCACGACCTTGAGTGATTCGGGCTTCTGCGCCTGCGCGAAGGCCTCCGGCGCGGCCTGCAGCGGGAACTGATGAGTGACCAATTCCCGCGCGCTGATCACCCCGCGCTCGATCAGGGCCAGAGCTTCGCGGGTATCGTCGGGACCGCACGAATAGCTCGGAACCAGCCGGGTCTCGTTGAAGTAGAGATCGTGCGGACGTACGGTTAATTCGTCTTCCGGCGGCGTCGCGGTGAACTGCACGACCGTTGCCCCTTTACCCGCCACGGCGATCGCTGAGGCGATTGCCGCAGACGTTCCCGGACCCACGATGACGACATCGGCCATCGCGCCGCTGGTGATCTCGCTGACCTGCTCGGCCAGGTTGTTGCCGCTGACGACGATTCCGCGGTCGGCGCCGAGTTCCTGGGCGCGCCGCGCCCGCGTCTCGAAAAGATCGGCCCCGATAATCAGACCCGCGCCCAGATGGCGTGCGATCCGCACGTGCATCATGCCCATGATCCCTAACCCGATCACCAGGATCGATTCGCCCGCGCGCAGCCCCGAGCGCCGCAGCGACTTGACCACGCACGCGGCCGGCTCGATCAGAACGCCGTTCAGATCATCGATCGCATCGGGGAGCTTGAAAGTGTCGCGCTGATTGGCCGTGGCGACGATGAAATATTCGGCCATCCCGCCCGGCGTCAGCTTGGTCGCGCGCCAGGTGGGGCATTGCACATATTCGCCGCGTCGGCATGATGTGCAGTTGAAGCAGGGCGCATGATGATGCACGAAAACGCGATCCCCGCGGCTGAAACCGCGCACCGCCGCGCCCGTCTCCTCGACCACGCCGACCGGTTCGTGGCCCAGCACCAGCGGCGCTTTGCGCCGGATGTACCAGGGCATGATGTCGCCAGAGCAGATGCCGCAGGCGCGCGCACGCACGAGAAGGTCGTCGCTGCCAACCTCGGGCCGCGCGCTCTCTTCAACCCGGATATCGCCAAAATCATACAATCGCGCAACTTTCATAACTACAGGTAACCTTTGAATAACGATTTGCTTTGAGGGCGGCTCGCGGGCCGGGATTTCATTGCTGGTTCAGGACCGGCAGGACCTCGGTGCTGAAGCGCTGGAGCGAGCGCATCGCCAGTTTCGGGTCGAGTCCCGGTTGCTGGATCATGATCGCGAGTTCAGTCATGGGTACGTGCGCGACCAGTTCTTTTAGCTGGCCGATAACTCGATGTGGCGGGCCAAGAATCGAGCTCTTCCGCAGCGCCTCGGCGTCCGGGCGATAGACGCTCGAACCCGCGATCCCGCCGGCGCTCAGCCACTCCCCGTAGAGCTTCATCTGGTACATCAGGCCGGGCTCGATCTCCGCCCAGGCTTGATCCTCGCTGTCCGCAACATAGACCTGGCGGGTGTTGATCACACTGTAGCCGCGCGGATCCTTGCCGAGCTCGCGCAGGGCATCGTGATATTGGTTGATTTCCGCGGCGCCGAGATTGCAGGCGAAGCCCAAGTCCATCTGTGCGCTGCGTTTGATCGATTTTGGCGCCATCCCGCCCCACAAGAGTTCGGGACCCTTCAGGCTCACCGGTTTCGGACGGACCAGCGCATTTTTGAAATTGAAGTACTTGCCGGCAAAGCTGAAGCGCTCGCCGGTCCAGGCCCGCTTCATGATCTCGATTCCTTCGAGCGTCCGGCCGAGCCGCTCTTTGATCGGCACCTGCAGAATTTCGAACTCTTCAAGACGATAGCCGACGCCGATTCCCAACCGCAGGCGGCCGTTCGAGATGACGTCGATCAGCGCGGCGTCCTCGGCCAGCCGCAGCGGATGATAAAATGGTCCGAGCAGAACGAAGCTGCCGACCTTGACCCGTTTGGTGCGCGCCGCCATCGCGGCCATCATCGGCATCACCGACGAGAGGTAGCCGTCCTCGACAAAGTGATGCTCGGTGGTCCAGATGGTCTCGAAGCCGGCGCGATCGAGGTATTCAATCTGCTCGAACATGGCCGAGTAGAAATCGGCGTCGCTGAGCTTCGAGAGCCCGCGCGGATTGCGAAAGCCCATGACATAGCCGAATTTGATCATCGCCTATCGCCTCTGTTCCTTGGTGTGATTAACCGCCAAGTACCGGTAATTCTCAACTGATTGCTGCGTCGGTTCAACGCGGCGTGTTACGTTGGAGCCATGCCCAAGCCGGTTTGTCCCCCGATTGCCGCCGACGTGATCGCCGAAGTCGGCGACACGATCGTGTTTATCGAGCGCAAGAATATCCCGCACGGCTGGGCCTTCCCCGGCGGTTTTGTCGAATTCGGCGAGACCGTCGAGGCCGCCGCGATCCGCGAAGCGCGCGAGGAGATTTCACTCGAAGTGGAATTGCGGGCGCTGCTCGGAGTCTATTCGCGGCCCGATCGTGATCCGCGCGGCCAGACGATTACCGTCGTCTATATCGGGCGGGGTAAGGGCGAGCCTCGCGGCGCCGACGACGCGAAGTCGGCGCGGCTGTTTTCACCTGCGGCGCCGCCCGCGCCGTTGGCCTTCGATCACGCGGAAATCCTTGCCGACTATCTGCGCTTCATCAGAACCGGTAAGCTCCCGGAGCCTTGGCGCAGGTGATTGCGACCGCTCGCGGCGCCAATCGCTATCGACGCCATTCAAACGTGATAGAGCCAGGAGCTGTAGCGCGCGTCGCGGCCATGGAGCGCGGCCCCGAAGATCTCCATCACCTTGCGCGTGACCGGGCCGGGCTTACCCTCGCCGATTTGCCGATCATCGAGCTCGCGCACCGGCGTGACCTCTGCCGCGGTGCCGGTCATGAAGGCTTCGTCGGCGATATAGACCGCGTCACGCGGAAAGAGCTGCTCGGTTACCGGGATATTCGCGTCGGCCAGGATGCGGATCACGGAGTCGCGCGTGATACCCGGTAGGCTCGACGTCACCGGCGGCGTTTTTACCACGCCGTCGCGCACGATGAAGAAATTCTCGCCGCTGCCTTCGGCGACGAAGCCGGTCACGTCGAGCAGCAGGGCCTCGTCATAACCGTGGCGACGCGCCTCGTAGCCCGCCAGAATCGAATTCACGTACGGCCCGGAAAGCTTAGCGTTGGGCGGCAGCGAATTATGATGATAGCGCGTGAAGGATGAAGTCTTGAGCCGCACGCCCTTGCTTGCGCCGTCGGCGCCGAGATAGGCGCCCCACGGCCACGCCGCGATCGCGAGCCGAACCTGGTTCCCCCGCGCCGACAAGCCCATCTCCCCTTCGCCGTAAAACGCGATAGGACGGACGTAGCACTCCTCGAGCTGATTCACGCGCACGGTATCGGCGCAGGCCTTGAGCACCTCTTCGGGCGAGAAGGGCAGCTTCATTTCGACGATGTGCGCCGAATCGAAGAGGCGGCGGATATGCTCGCGCGCGCGGAAAATCGCCGAGCGGCCGTCGTCACAGCGGTAGCAGCGCATCCCCTCGAAGGCGGCAAGCCCATAGTGCAGGCTGTGGCTGAGAACATGGATGTTGGCTTCCTCGAAAGGAACCATTGCGCCGTCCATCCAGATTTTGTCAGTGCGAAGGCCGTTGGCAGCCACAATACAACCTCGTTTTCCTGCGATAATGCGCGTCGGGCGCCGGGAGTCTCGTTCCCGTTGCGCCGCAGAGTTGTGAGAACATCAAGTTAATGGAAGGCAAAAGGGGCGACAAGCCGCGCGACACACGCGTTCGCGAGCGGGGACGCCTACTCGCCCTCGGTGATTTTGACTGGGATCGTTTCCGCTGAGGCCGCAGCGCCTGCGGTGTTATCGATCGTTGCGATCGCGCCGGGACTCTCGCCATCGGGCGCAGCCGCGATCGTGGACGTTGCCAGGATCATAGGTTTGGGACGCCGCCCGCGTCCGCCACGCCGCCGCCGGCGTCGACGCCCGCGCGCAGGCGGCGCTGTCGCGGTTGCAGCTCGCGGCGGCCCCGCGAGAAAATCCTCGAGCGCGACCGGATCACTCACCGCGGCGGGCGCGATCAACTCGAAGAGCCGGCGCGCATCGGCAAAGTAGGGCCGTCGCATGATCCGCCGCAGCGTCCGCGATCGCGTAGTGATATGCGTCAGGGCGTCGAGCAGTAGGCGCATCTGCTCCGTGTCCGCCTTCGAGTAGCCGCGCGCTCGCAGAGCTGCCACCAGGGCCGCGAGTTCCTCGCGGGTCTGATTGCGTGGCCGCGTCAGATGAAAATCGGCGAAGAGTAGGGCGAGGATGAACGGCCGCGAAAACTCTTGTGGCTCTTGACCTTGGCCGCGTGTCGCAGACTCCGCCGCCCCCTGGCCCGCCATCGCCTGACCCATCGCGGCGAGATTCCGCACGACCGGCGCGTCGGCCAGCCATTGGCCATAGAGCTCCTGCGCCAGGAATGGCAGCAGCAGCTCGAGCAACCCTAGCTGATGCAGCAGAACGAGAGCGCTGTCGGCCTGTGGAATCGACAGCGTGCGATAGGTCTCCTCGACCAGGCGCGGGATCGAGGCCTTGGCGAGATCACAGCGATTTTGCTCGATCGCAGCGCGCGTGGCAGGTTCGATCGCAAAGCCCAGTTTGACCGCGAAGCGCACTGCCCGAATCATCCGCACCGGATCCTCGCGCATCCGCAACTCCGGATCCCCGATCGCGCGAATCAGGCGGGCGCGCAGATCGGCCACTCCCTCGACGTAATCGATTACCTGAAATGAGCCCGGGTCATAGAAGAGGCCGTTGATCGTGAAATCGCGGCGGAAGGCGTCCTCCTCGGCGGTGCCAAAGCTGTTGTCGTGGCGAATCAACGGGTCGCCGCTATCAACCAGTTCGTCGCTCCGGCGGCGAAAGGTCGCGACCTCGAGATTGTTTGGTCCGAAGAAGACGTGCACCAGACGAAAGCGGCGCCCAATCAGGCGCGAGTTGCGGAATAGCTCGCGCACTTGATTAGGATGCGCAGAGGTCGCGACGTCGAAGTCCTTGGGCTGGCGTCCGACCATCAGATCACGCACCCCACCTCCGACCAGGTAGGCGCGATGTCCCGCGCCAATCAGGCGATAGAGCACCTTGAGCACGTTGGGATCGATATCCCGGCGCGAAATCGGATGATCCGCACGCTCGACGATTGTTGGTTCCAATAGGCTATGTCCGCAAGTTAGCGGTCAGAATCTAGCACGCCAGCCCGCATATGTTCATCGCAGTTCGCGCGGCTGGCCGCGATGCCATAGACTGAAGGGCTATGCCCAAATCCGACGCGCTCAACGTCCAGATCATCAGCCACGGCCCGTCCTGCCTCGATGGCGTCGTGGCGGCTGCGGCGATTAAGCGCTTTTATGCTGCTGATCGGGTTCATCTGACACTAGCTGCCAATGGTGACAGCGACCGCGTGATTCAAAACGTGCGGCCCAAGAGCGGGAACAAGCTCGACGAGCTGTGGATAACCGACCTGTCGTGGACCTCGCACGACACCGCCGACCATCTGCGGCGCCTGACACAGGACGGCACGCGGATCTTCTGGATCGACCATCATCGCACCGCGGTTTCTCGTGGCGACGCGCAGGAATTTGACGTGCCGTTCGCGGGCCGCGTCCTGACCGAGCAATACTCTGCTGCGCGCCTGACTTTCGACTATCTCCGGCAGAATGCAGTCGACTCGGCCAATACTGAGCGCTTGCAGCGCGGGTCGAGCTTTGCTCCCTTTGCGGCCTTGGCCGACGATCACGATCGCTGGGTCCATCAGATTCCCGGATCGGAAGACTGGGCGGTCGCCGTGCAGACGCTCGGCGGAATCGAGTCGTATCGAGAGATTATCCGACTCGACGGACCGGTGATGAGCCGGCGGTTAAAGACCGCGCTCGAAGCCGGACGCGCCGCTATGGCGCGGAGCCTCGAAATCGCGCGCACCACGATGGTCGAGCGGGCGCTCGGCAATGGACTCAGGCTGCGCAGCGCATGTTGCATCGGCTATAGCAGCGAAGTCGCGGCAAAACTATACGAGGAACAGCATCATACGGTCATCGCGTTGTTCGACTTGCGCAGTCTCGGGGTGAGTTTGCGGCGCAGCACCGATTGCGAAGTTGATTTGTCCGAACTGGCGCATCATTTTGGCGGCGGCGGTCACGCTGCGGCAGCCGGGTTCGCGGTCAACGACGTCAAGCTAGCTCCTGCCGAGCGTCTGGCTGAGCTGCTCGGCCGGGCGCTTGGGAGCGCGGACAAATAGTTAGGTGGTCGGCGGCTCGTAATGCTCTTCGAGCAGGTACCTGACGTCGTTACGGCCGAGGACCTCGATAAAGCAGATTTCGTCGACGTCGTTCAGATCGAGGATAAGATGACCCTCGATTGGTTGCAACTCGACCACCCGCGCGACCTTCACTTCCGCGGCAGTAGCGAAGCTCGCGCAATTCTCGTCGCCGCAATCGCAGACCGACTCTATACGCAGTGCGCGCAACTGCTGCTCGAGCGGCTCGGCCCCGCTGCCCTGCAACAGATAGACGATCTCTTCCAGCAGGTCGCTCAGAATGTCGCTGATCAACGGTGCGGGCATGCGTGGAAAGCCTAGCCGATAACCCCGTTCGATCAAGTGTCTCAACAACTAAACGCCACGAGCCGACGGATCCCAGATCTGCTTGTGCATCTGGAGCTGCATCGTTACCGGGATGCGATCCTCCAGAATCCAGGACGCGAGCGTCGCAGGCTTTAACAGGCCAAAGACCGGGCTCATGAGGATCGCGTTGACGCGCGCGGCGATCCCGCGTTCGGCGATGACCGCGCGCGCCCATTCGTAGTCGCGACGATCGGCGAGCACGAATTTCACTTCGTCGCGCGGCGTCAGGCAATCGAGATTGCTCCAGCGATTGCGCGCGAGTTCGCCGCTGCCCGGACATTTCAGGTCCATGATCTTGATTATGCGCTGATCGACGCCGCTCAAATCGCGCTCGCCTGAGGTCTCGATCATCACCGTGCGGTTATCATCCAGCAGCGCGCGCAAAAGCGCGTGGATGCCTTTTTGCAGCATCGGCTCACCGCCGGTAACCTCAACGAGTTCGCAGCCATAGCTGCGGACCTGATCAACGATCTCCGCGATCGCCATCTGCCGGCCATCGTAAAAGGCATATTCGGTATCGCACCAGACGCAACGCAGGTTGCATCCGGTGAGCCGGACGAAAACGCACGGCCGCCCGACCCGAGTGGATTCCCCCTGGATACTGTAGAAAATCTCGTTAACGCGCAGGCGATCAGACACCGCGTCAGGATAGCATGCGCCGCGCCGCCGCCGCCGCTTCCTCGATCACCAGCTTGAGCGGAGCCGCGTGCGTCAGGGCCGCCTGCCGGCAATCTTCGTATTCCGGCGCAAGGTTGGCGGGCCGCGCGGCGTCTCCCGAGACCTTCACGTGAATAACGCCGAAGCGCGTCTCGACCTCGATTAGCCGCCGTGCGAGCTTGAGACGGCTCACGGGATGAAAGCGGATGCCGATCGTCGAAGTTTCGGCGAACAGGATTCCCGCGATCCGCTCGCGCGCCGGTGCCTCCGCCAGCACCATAAGCGTTATCCCGGGCCGCCCCTTTTTCATGATTGTCGGCGTGATTGTCACGTCGCGCGCGCCCGCCGCAAAGAGCCGGCTGCTGACGTGGTCGTAGATCTGCGGATTAAGGTCGTCGATATTCGCCGCAATCTCGATTAGCTCGTTGGTTGCGAAGCGCTGCACTTCATCGCCGAGAATGAGACGCAGCAGATTCGGACGGTCGGTGAAATCCTTCGTGCCGGCGCCATAGGCAATCCGGCCGATCGCGAAGTCGAGAGACGCCGGCGCCGGCTGTGCGAGCGCCTTCACGATCGCGGCGCCGGTCGGCGTGACCATCTCGGACTCGCCGTCACCCAGCCGGACCGGAAAGCCCGTCAGCAATTCCATGGTCGCCGGCGGCGGCACCGGAATGATGCCGTGACGCGAGCGGGTGAAACCCTTACCCAGCGGTAGCGGCCCGACCAAGAGCGTGCCGACCCCGAGCTGATCGAAGCCCCACGCCGCCGCGACCACGTCGATGATCGAATCGACCGCGCCGACCTCGTGAAAGTGCACCTGCTCGGGCGTCGTGCGATGGACCCGCGCCTCGGCCGCCGCGAGCGCTTCGAAGATCGCGATCGCGTTGTTGGCGGCGGCCGGTGTCAGCGCGCCGCGCCGGATCATCGCAACGATCTCGCCGAGGTGACGCTCTGGCTGCGGCGTCGAGACCTCGACCTCGAACTTCGTCGCGACGATCCCGCTGGCGGTTTTGGAGCGGATAACGAGCCGATAGCCGCTCAGACCGAGCGTCGCGATCACGGTCTCGAGCTCGGCGAAAGGTGCGCCGGCGTCGAGCAGGGCGCCGGTGATCATGTCGCCGCTCAGTCCGGAAAAGGCGTCGAGATAAACCGTCTTCATTATTGATTTACTTAGCAGGCAGCCGATTCTACTATCAAAGATTGTTCGAGTCGCCCGAGGGGCGCGATGGAACGGGCAGGCTAGCCTGAAAGAATAAAAGATGGTTAAGCACACACCCTGTCGAGAAAAATGAGGACGCGGGAGATTAACCAGTTTCGGCGGCTGCTCGAGGAGCGCAAGCGCGTTCTGGTCGACGAGGCCGAACGCGCGCTCGGCTCGATGAACCAGAAAAGCGACGAAGTCTTTGCGGATCCGGCCGATCGCGCGACTCATGAAGCCGATCGCAACCTGAGCCTGCGCTTCCGCGATCGCGAGCGCAAATTGCTCTCGAAAATCGATGAAGCTTTCGCGCGGCTCGACAGTGGCGCCTACGGCCGCTGCGAGGAGTGCGGCAACGAAATCGGCCTCGCGCGGCTCAAGGCGCGTCCGGTCACTACGCTCTGCATCGGTTGCAAGTCCGCGCAGGAAGCGCGCGAACGCGCCGGTTCGCCGCGCTAACGCCTGACTGAATTCTTCGCGCGGTTTCGACTTGCCTGACGGCGGACCTTGCCTGACGGCTGTCGTCCCGCCATCCTGAAATCATGAAGGTGCGCAAGGCGGTAGTCGTGGCGGCGGGGTTGGGCACGCGGATGCTGCCGGCGTCCAAGGTGATTCCCAAAGAAATTCTGCCGGTCGTCGATAAGCCGGCGATCCAGATGGTCGTCGAGGAGGCGGTCGCCTCGGGCATCGAGGAGATCGTGCTGCTGCTCGGCCCGGGCAAGGAGGCGCTGCTCGAACATTTTCAGCCCGCACCGGCACTCGAGCGCTACCTCGAACAGCGCGGCAAGCGCGAACTGCTCGAAAGCGCCCGCCAGATGAACCGGCTGGCGCATTTCACTACTGCCTGGCAGAACGAGCCGCTGGGTCTGGGGCACGCGGTTTTGCAGGCGCGCGACGCGGTCGGCGATGAACCCTTCGCGGTGATCCTGCCCGACGATATTTTTGACTGCGAGCGGCCCTGCCTGCGCCAGTTACTCGACGCCGCCGAAGCGGCTGACGCGCCGATCGTCGCCCTGATGCGCGTGCCGCGCACCGAGATCCCCAAGTACGGGATCGTCGCGGTGCGGCCGGCCGGCCCGCGCCTCTACGAACTCACCGGAATGGTCGAGAAGCCGCCGATCGAAAAAGCCCCCAGCGAGTTCGCGATCATGGGCCGCTACGTTCTAACGCCCGAGATTTTCGAGTTGCTGGCGCGCGTCACACCGGGCGCGGGCGGCGAAATCCAGCTCACCGATGGTTTGCTGGCGCTTGCGCAACGACGGAAGCTCTACGGCTATGAATTCGCGGGCGTCCGCTACGACCTCGGCGATCGCGTCGGCTTCCTCACCGCGCAAATTGGCTTCGGTCTGAAACGACCTGAATTGGCTGACGGCCTGCGCACCTGGCTCCGCTCGACGCTCAAGCTCTAGCGATTTTTTCAACGCACGAAGAGTCCGCGCTCCGTTGTCGCGCTCTCGCCCAACCTCCTCGCCACGCCGAAGGCCCAGTGGCGCGCGGCTACACCCGATTGGACAATTGCCGCGCCATTTTGTACCGTGCGGATAAGTTCGAGTGCGCCAATTTCTTGCTCTTGTGAGGTTTGATCATGCCGACAATGCCGCGGATGCTGGAAGGCTACCGAGTTTTGGATTTCACACAGTTCGTGGCGGGACCGACCTGCACGCGAATCCTCGCCGAAATGGGCGCTGAGGTAATCAAGCTTGAACTGGCGCCGGCCGGCGACCGTGTGCGCGGCGGCGGCCTCAAGCCGCTCAAGCCCGAGTTCAAGGATTCGAGCACCAGCACCTACTATCTACAGCACAACCACAGTAAGCTCAGCTTCGCGATCGACCTCAAGCAGCCCGGCGCACGCGAGCTGGTGATGTCGATGGTCCCGAAGGTCGACGTTATCGTTGAGAATTTTGCGCCCGGTGTGATCAAGCGGCTGGGCTTCGCCTATGAGGATGTCAAGAAGGTCAACCCCAAAATCATCATGTGCTCAATCTCGATGGCGGGGCAGACCGGGCCGCTCGCCTACAAGGCGGGCTATGATTATATCGGCCAGGCCTACGCCGGAGTCACAGACGGGATCGGCGAGGCCGATCGCGCACCCGCGCTGGTCACGATGGCGATCGGCGACGTCTCGACCGGCGTCGCGGCCGCGATGGCGGTGGGCTTCGCGCTGGTTCATCGTGAGCGCACTGGCGAGGGCCAGTACCTTGACGCTTCGCTGACCGATACCTATTTCCACATGCATGAGGCCAGCACGCCGATGGTCGCGCTGCGTGGCGCGAAATTTCGCAAGACGCGCAACGGCTCGCAGCATCCCGATGGCGGCCCCACCGGCGTTTACCACTTCAAGGGCGATCAGTTCATTCTCCTGACGATTCCGACGCCGCATCAATGGCGCGCCTTCTGCCGCGCGATGGGCACGCCTGCGCTCGCCGACGATCCGCGCTTCAAGAATGCGCGCGGCCGCCGCGACAATGACGGCGAGTTGAAGGTGATCATCGAGGACTGGATGCGCGGCTTCGAGACTCGCGACGACGTGCTTGCGGTGCTAGACAAGGAGCGGGTGCCGTGCGCTCCCGTCCTCACGGTGAACGAAGCGGTCCATCATCCGCATCTGAACGAACGCAAGACGGTGCGCTGGATCGACGACCCGCTGCTCGGCAAACTGGCGCTCCCCGGGGTGCCGGTGAAATTCTCGGCCTGGCCCGATCGCACAGAACTGCGCACGGCCCGCCTCGGCGAGGATAACGAGCAGGTGCTGCACGAGCTGCTGAATCTGCCCGACGATCAGATCAAAAAACTGTACGCCGACGGGGTACTCGTCCGCGACGCGACGCTCGCGAGCGCTGCGCCCAAAGGCTAAAAAGCAAAACTGGATCCTGCGAGAGCGCGACAACGGAGCGCGGGCTGTCCGGACGGTAAAAAAATCAGTAATGCGCGGGCGGCGTGCTCGCCTCGACGCAGGCGTCGAGCCGCTCGATCTTGAAATCGGGAACGCCCTGGGCCGAGATACAGGCGTTAAAATCGCGGCGATGGCCGTTGCTGTCAGTCATGCAGAAATCGACCTTCCCTTTCGGGACCTGTGCGCTCGCGACGCACTCGGGGCGTCGGCGCAGCTTTTCAACGAAATTCGGAAAGTAGTCGTGATAGTAGCTGCATCCGCTCGCTGTCACCGCAATCGCAATCGTCGCGAATTGTCTGACCCGTCTGCCGATCCGCCCACCCGCATCTAATCTCATTACGCCCCACCTTTTAGCTTTCGCGCAGGCCGCTCTCGATGAGCCGCGGCCTCAGTTCCTCGCGATATTGCGCGATTCCCTCGTCGTAGTCCACCCAGCACAGCGTCAGGCCATCAACGCCCGCCGCCGCGATCTTGCCCATCTCCTCGACCACCTGCGCCGGCGTGCCGATAAGTGGCAGGCCGCCATAGCCCGCGATGAAATGATCGATCATCGCGTCCAGTTGCCCGGCCGGTGCGCTGCGCGAGTTAGGAATAAAAGTCGCGAGCAGGTTGCGCGCGGCCGCAACGTCGCCCTTCTCGTAGACGTAGTAATCGTAATAGCGGCGCGCCTCGGCTTCAGTGGGACGGCAAACCACGTAGGCCATCGCGAAGACACTGACCTCGCGAGCATAGCGCTCGCGCGCGAGTTGCTTGACCGCTTTTGCGGTCGCGCCGACCGCGGCGACGTCGAGTCCGATCGCAAAGTTCAGATCCGCCTGACGCGCGGCGAAATCGCGCCCGGCCGGGCTGACGCCGGCGCTCATAATTGCGGGCCACGGCGATTGGATCGGCTTGGGCTCGGAGTATGCCGCCGGCGCGTCAAAAAATCGCCCCTTGAAATCGAAGCTGCCCTCCGTCCACAGACGTTTGGCCAGCGCCAGCCATTCGTCAGCCAGAGCGTAGCGATCGTCGTGCTCCATCTGCGGCGTGCCGAACATGCGAATTTCTTCGGCGTTCCAGCCCGCGACCAGATTCAGCGTAAGGCGTCCAGCCGAAATGTGATCGATCGTCGCAGCTTCTTTCGCCGCGCGGACCGGATGCACAGTCGGCGTATGCACGGTCGCGAAAATTCCGATGCGCTCCGTCGCCGCGGCGAGGCCCGCGGCCCAGGTCATGGTTTCAAAGCTGCGATGATTGAAATTCGTCGCGCCGCCGAACCCACGCCAGCGCGCCACTGGGATGATCGCCTCGAAGCCCGCGGCCTCGGCCGCCTGCGCCAGCCGAATCGATTCACACCACTCGATCCGCAACGTGCCGGCGGCGCTGGTCATCGCGCATCCGCTGCTCACATTGAGGCCGAACACCGCGAGTTTCAGGCGGTTCGGACTGGCGATCACCGGGTTGCGCGCGCGGTCGTTGCGGTTCTCCATCATCCGCAATGGGGTAACCCGAAAGTGCTGCCTGCACAAGCGACGAAATCATCTTTCGGCGCCGCCAAGGCCAATGGTAAGTTGAGGCTTCGTGCAACCCCTGCTCGAAGTGAAAGATCTGCGCACCTCCTTCTTCACTCCGAAGGGCGAGGTGCGGGTCGTCGATGGCGTCAGCTTCTCCGCCACGCCCGGCCGGCTGACCGGAATCGTCGGCGAGTCCGGTTCCGGCAAGACCATCAGCGTGCTTTCGATCATGCGCCTGCTGCCCGAAGGCGCCCGCATCACCGGCGGTTCGATTCGCTTCGAGGGCGTTGATCTGCTCAAGCTCGACGAAGCCGCGATGCGCGCGATGCGCGGCGCGCGGATCGCGATGATCTTTCAGGAGCCGATGACTTCGCTCAATCCGGTCTTCACTATCGGCAGCCAGATTGGCGAGGCCATCAGGCTCCATCAGCGCACCGGACGCCACGAGACCCGCGAGCGCACCGTCGAGGCGCTGCGCACCGTCGGGATTGCCGATCCCGCGCGGCGCGTCAACGACTACCCGCATCAGCTTTCGGGCGGGATGCGCCAGCGGGTGATGATCGCGATGGCGCTGGCGTGCCAGCCCCAGCTCTTAATCGCCGACGAGCCGACGACTGCGCTGGACGTAACGATCCAGGCGCAGATTCTCGATCTGCTTCGCGAGCTTCAGCAGCGCCTCAGCCTCGCGGTGATTCTGGTCACCCACGATCTCGGAATCGTCGCCCAGTACGCCGACGAGGTGACGATTCTATATGCGGCGCGCGTGATGGAGCGGGCCGCCACTGCGGAGCTCTTCGCCAATCCGCTCAACCCTTACACGCGCGGCCTGCTCGCCTCGATTCCGGGGATCGACGGGCGTCAATCGCACCGCCTTGCCGCCATCGCAGGTTCGATTCCGAACGCCGCCTCGCCGCCCAGCGGATGCCGCTTTCATCCGCGATGCCCGATCGCGATCGCGGACTGCACCACCGTCGATCCACCGCTCGAGCGCAAGGCCCCGGACCACTATGCCGCCTGCATCCGAGTCTGACGCGAGCCTCTCCGCGCAGCCCTCGCCGTCGCTCACGGCGGCGTCATCGACGGCAGAAAACCTCGTGCAATGCGTCGGCGTGAGCAAGGAGTTTCCGGCCGGCAGCGACGGCCTCCTGGGGAAACGGCTAACCGTCAAGGCGGTCGGCGGTGTTGACCTCGAAATACCGGCGGGCGAGACGCTCGGCCTGGTCGGTGAATCCGGCTCGGGAAAATCGACGCTGGGACGCTTGATTCTGCGCCTGCTTGAGCCGACCGCGGGCCGCGTCATCTTCGACGGCCGTGACCTCGCCTCGCTGACGCGCGCGGAACTGCGCCGTTTGCGGCGCGAGATGCAGATCGTCTTTCAGGACCCCTACGCCTCGCTGAATCCGCGGAGGCGCGTGCGGGCGATCGTCGGCGAGGGGCTCGAAATCCATCGGCTCGCGCAGGGCCGCGCCAAGGAGGATCGCATCCGCGAGCTGCTCGAGATGGTAGGGATCGGCGCCGACGCGCTCGAACGTTATCCGCATGAGTTTTCCGGCGGCCAGCGCCAGCGCATCGGCATCGCGCGCGCGCTGGCCGTCGGACCGCGCTTTCTCGTGCTCGACGAGCCGGTCTCGGCGCTCGACGTTTCGATCCAGGCCCAAATCATCAACCTCCTCCAGGACCTGCAGGAGCGGCTGCGGCTGACCTATCTCTTCATCGCGCACGACCTGCGCGTAGTTGAGCACATCAGCCGGCGCGTCGCGATCATGTACCTCGGCAAGCTGGTTGAAGTCGCCGAGCGCGGCGAGCTCTATCTCAACCCGCGCCATCCCTACTCGCGCGCGCTACTCTCCGCGATTCCGGTGATCGACGCCGCCGATCGGGTCGAACGTATCAAGCTCGCGGGCGAGCCGCCCAGCGCGCTCAACCCGCCCTCCGGCTGCAGCTTCCATCCGCGATGCGCCTATGCGAAAGATATTTGCAAGACGACTGAACCGCCGCTGGTTGCCGGGCGCGGCGGTCACGCGGTCGCGTGCCATGTGTTTCCGGCGCCGGTCTGAGCAGAATCGATGGCCTTCACCACTCGAAACGAAGCGCTCGGTGCCCGCACTGCTCCAGCGGCGTCGTCCACCGAGAGTTTTCGTCAGCCGGCCCCGATGCTGCCGCATACACCCGGCGATGCCTGGATCGAAGAGCGCACGCGGATCGCAGTCGGTCCCGGCATCAATGTCTCGGGGCGCCTGGTCTTTCAGGAGCCGGTCCGCATCGAAGGTCGCCTTCGCGGTGAGGTCAGTTCCAGCGAGTTGGTCGTCATTTCCGAACAAGCCTCGGTCGAGGGCAAGGTGCGGACCCCGCGCGTCCTAATCCTGGGTGAGC
This sequence comes from Candidatus Binataceae bacterium, assembly GCA_035308025.1. Taxonomy (NCBI): domain Bacteria; phylum Candidatus Binatota; class Binatia (SeqCode); order Binatales (SeqCode); family Binataceae (SeqCode); species Binataceae bacterium (SeqCode). Next base: position 108,958 of record DATGHL010000004.1, on the reverse strand, counting down.
TGACCGGCGACGTCGTCGACGCGAAATCCGTCGTGCTTGGTCCGCGCGCTCGCGTCAAGGGGAATATCGACACTGAAAGCCTAACGATCTGCGAAGGCGCACAGCTCGAAGGCGATGTCCGTACCGGCGCCTCAGCAACCGGCGTCCCGAGCGGAGCTAAACCTCCGGGCTAATACTGTCATGTTTCGTGAATGCTGTAACCGCGGAGCAAGTCGCGATGTCATTCTGAGCCAAGTCTGCGAGGCGAAGAATCCCAGCTTCTTAGGAAAGAGCCCTCAGCTCAAGGTCTCGACGCGGGCGGCCTTGCCTGACAGTCCACGCAGATAGTACAACCGCGCACGCCGGACCTTGCCGCGGCTCAGGACCTGAATCTTCTCGATCCGCGGCGAGTGCAGTGGGAAGATGCGCTCAACCCCGATGCCGTAGGAGATCTTGCGCACCGTGAAGGCCGCCCGATTGCCGCCCCGGTTCATCTTGATGACGATGCCCTCAAAGAGCTGAAGCCGCTCTTTTTCCCCCTCGACCACTTTGACCTGCAAGCGTAGGGTATCGCCCACCCGAAACGCGGGGAGATCCTTGCGCAGGGCGCGCTCCTCGATCTTTTCAATAATGCTGTTCATGGAATCCGGTCCCCGAGAATCGAGCTAACCAACTTAGCCGACGCCGACGGGCGACTCAATCCCCGCGTTTCCGGCCGCGCCGAAGCAGATAGTAAAGTGAAATGCTTCAGGGTCCGGCAGGAAGGGGATTAACGCTCGCGCTCGGCACCGGCGGATGTTCGGAGCAATAAGGGTCGGCGCCGCCGATCCCTAGCTGAGCCCGCTCTTCAAGCAGCTTTTGCAGATCGACTTCGCAGCGATTCTGTCCCTTCGCGTAATAGCGGTAACGCCACATGCGCGAGGTGCTGTCCGGCGGCTCGACCAGGATCGGACCGCTCATTTTAGCCGCCTCGTCCGCCGACATACCGAGGTCGGTTGGATTCAGCGGCGCGGGCGTTGCCTGCGACTGCCACACCGGAATCCCGGGCAGGCCCACCGAATGCAAATGGCCCTGCGGGTCCTCGCTCCATTCGAAGCATCCGACCATGCCGTACAAGCCGAGTAACAGCGTGATCGTCAGTGCTCGTCGCAGGTTGGCCTGCGGCCGTTGCTCGTGGGCACTCATTCCATGCTCGGGTAGATCACCCGCTCGGCGCGCAGTGGCAAGCCGCAGTGCATGCATGATCGCACCAGCAGACTGCGGAAGGAGGGAGCGTCGCTCGACGAATGAAAGTATTTGCCGCAGCGCGGACAATGGCTGAAGGCGATCCGCGTCGCGCAACGAAGCATCGCAATCGCCCATACGATCGACAGAGCCACAATTATCCATAGCGGCCGCGCCAGCCGTGTCGCGATCAATAATAGCGGGAGATAGGCAGCGAACAGCAACTGCATCGAGCTCCGTGCGCGGCGGATTTTCCGCAGCCCATTGCGCTCTTCGCTAAGCAACTTTGCGCGCCTCAGCTCTGTCGCTCAGCGCCGGCCATTGCCCTTCATCGCGCGCTCCGCGGCCTCCTCGTCACTGCCCTCCCGCGTCAGCCGCGAATGGCTGAGCAGACCTGCCGTCAACAGCGACACCCCGATGAGGGAGACCAACACCCCGAGCAATCCGCCGATACTCGCAAGGTTCTGTCCCGCGGTTTCCACGACCAGATCGCTGCCGAGGGTCAGCAGGATCGCGCCGAAAAAGATAATTACGTCCGAGAAGAGTCTCATAGCTGTGCGCCTGGTTTACGGTGTAAGCGGGCGCTGCCAGCTTAACGGAGCCGTCGAAGCGCGAGAATACCCGGTTCACACGGTGTCGGCGTCAGCCTCCGCAGAGACGGTGGCGTTCAGCGCCATCGTACGGGCGACGCGTCGCGCGCGATGCACGCCTCGCAAGCGCGACCGTCGGGCGGAGAGATTTCGGGTTTCGATCGCAGGGTGACTACCAGCGCGCGGTCTCAATGGCGACCTCGGCCACGCGTCCCAGTCTCCGCCGCCCCGCGACGCTATTCCAGTAATCACACGACTTACTGTTTCGATAGAATATCCGCCTGGCCCGACTTGATATCGACCGGCACCGAGGCGTGCTCGTGCTCGATTAGCCATTTGCCGTTGATTTTGCGGTAGAGCTCGGTAATCCGCATATTGATCTCGACCGGCTTCCCTGCAGTGCTGGCGCCCGCGATATGCTCGATCACGTGGACGTAGCCGAGCTTGCCGTCCGTATCGACATCCATATCCACCATCTGGTAGGTAATCGGCCCTTTTAAGCCGTTGAGGAAATCGCTCCAGTCCTTGCGGAATGCGTTCCAGCCCAGATAGGCGCGCGGCGGATAGACGTCGAAGACGAACAACTTGTTGCTGTGCAGATAGTTACTCATGATCAAGTCGAGATTGCGGGCCTCGGCGCCGGTGGCGATACTCTGTTGGGCGGCGCGGATTTCTGCGGCCGCATCAGCGCGCGCCGCGGCCGGCCGCGCGATTCCGAGGAGCGTCGCGAGACTCAACGCCAAGCTGAACGCGCGAGTTTTTCTGCGCGTCATTTTGTCACGCTAAAGCCGCGGCGTTGGTGGTCGGCTGATACTGTTCCGCGCCCGCCAGCGGTCGTGAGCCCGGCCGGCATTCGAACGGATCGGTCAAGCCGCGTTCTTTGGCGAACTGGCGGAGCGGCGGAATGACGTCGCGATTGAGCAGCTCGAGACAGCGGCGGCGTTCCTTGGCCGAGACCGGGCCGTCAAGCCAGAACGAAAAGATTCCGGGCCGGAGCGCATCGATGACTTTTTTGAGCTTGGGGATCACGTGGTCAGGGGTCCCGGCGATCATCTGCATATCCTTCAGGACTTGGGGGTAGCCGGCATAGATACTGCGCTTAATCGCTTCGATCTGCTCGTCGGTCTCCTCGCCGGTCGCGGCGAAAATCGGCTTGCCGGAGGTGTTGGGACCGTCGAGAGTCGCGAGGCGGCGGGTCGCCGCCTTGGAGTTGTAGCCTGGCGGAAACATCCACTCCGGACGTGCGAAATGAGCAAAGGCGCCGCCGAAGAGCAAGCGCTTGCCCAGTTCCTCGGCGCGCTCCTGGCTGTCGTTGATCATGACCGGCTGCAAATAACCGAAATTCTCCGGCCCCGCCTGATAGCCCGCGCGCGCCGCGGTCTTACCGTAAAGCTCGAAGAGATCGATGGTCGGTTCGAGTTTGGTGGCGAGGGCGACGTAGGGATAGCGGCGCTTGGCGCACCATTCCGCGGTGTCGGGACTGATCAGCCCCGGAATCCAGAATGGCGGATGGGGTTTCTGCAGCGGCAGGACCCACGGATTGACCTGGCGGAAGTGAAAATTCTTGCCCTCGTAACGGAACGGCCCGGGCGTCGTCCAGGCCTTCTCGATAAAATCGACGCCTTCCTCGAACAGCTCGCGATTCTTGGCGGGATTGGTGTTGTTGGCGAACTGCTCGCTGCCGGCGCCGCGCACCCAGCCGGTGGTCAGCCGGCCGCCGGAGATCAGGTCGATGGTCGCGAGTTCCTCCGCCAGGCGCAGCGGGTTCCCGACTGTCGCCACCGGATTGCCGAGCAGCGTAATCCGGATGCGCTTGGTCTTGGCCGCGATCACTGCCGCCTCGACGTCCATCACGGCGCCCAGACAGAAGGGCGTGCCGTGATGCTCGTTGAGCATGACGCCGTCGAAGTTGAGCAACTCCTGATCGGTGTAAACCTTCTCGTCGAGATACTGATTGATAATCTTCGCCCCGTGCTCGGGATCAAAGAAACGATTCGGCGTACCGTAAAAGCTGCGCAAGCGGAGTATCTGATTCTCCAGCTCGCGATACTTTTCGGGCTCGGTTTCGGGATCGTAATGATATGCGCGCTCGGTGAACCACATGAAATGCATGAGAATCGCTCCTGCTGTCTAGCGCAGAAAATTTGTGACTGTGCTGACGAATTGGCCGGTTTGCTCAATCTCGGGCCGATGGCCGCAGTTATCCAGAATCGCGAGTTTCGACCCGCTCAAGGCGCGATGGTAAGCGGCGATGGCGGCGTGCGGAATCACGCGATCGTCGCGACCCCAGACGATTAAAGATTCGACCTTGCCCGCGCTCTCGAGCAGATAAGGCAGGCTCGGCGTATGGAAGTAGGGTTGCCACGCGATGCGCGAGAACTCGGCGCGCGCGTCATCCCAGGCCTCGAATTGCTCCGGCGTGCTCTCACCACCATAGAGGATACCGAACTCGGGCGTTGCAGCGCGATTATGGACGGTCGCGTTGAGGTACTTGTCGGCCGGCACCTGGAACAGATCCATGATTTCGCCTTCGGCGGGTTTGATGCCGCCGGGCGCGACCAACACCGAACGGCGAAACTGCGCCGGATTGTTCGCGATCATTTCGGCCGCGACCCACCCGCCGAAGGAGAAGCCGATGACGTCGGCGCGCTCGAGGCCCTGTTCGCGCAGAAAGCGCGCGTAGAAGCAGGCGAGATCGCGTACATTCTCGATCCATCCAAGCCGCGGAGTCTGCCCGAATCCCGGCGCGAAGGGGATCACCAGCGTCCGCTCCTTGGCCAAGGCGCGTTGCCAGTTCAGCCATCCGGCATAGCCAAGTTCGTCGTGCAGCACTAAAAGTGGTGCGCCGCTGCCGCCCTTGATCACCGGCATCTCGATTCCGGCGATACGAACGAGTTCCTGCTTCCATTCTTGCGATGCCATCAAACCTCTTCGACCCTCGGAATTACTGCGAGCAAGCGAACGTCACACGCGCGCCGCATCAGCGCCACTTCGCGAGAAAATCGCCGCGCTCGGTCTTCAGATCAACCGGCACCGAGGCGTGGACGTGAACGATCATCCATGTGCCGTTGATTTTGCGATAGACATCGGTTTCGCGCAGGTTCAGTACGAACGGCTTGCCCTCCTGCGTAGTGCCGCGGATGTACTGAATCATGTGCGTATAACCGAACTGGTCGTCCGCGGTGGCGGTCAGCTCGCCGAGCTTGTAACTTATCGGCCCTTTGAGCGCGTCGAGGAAATTCTTCCAGTCGCCGCGAAACGCGTCCCATCCGATATAGGCCCTGGGCGGATACATGTCGAAAACGAAGAGTTTATCGCCCGGCAGGTAATGGCTCATGATGCCGTCGAGATCGCGCTTTTCCGCGTCGGCGGCGATGCTGAGCTGGATCGCCTTGATTTCGCCGGCACTGCTTGCGCGAGCGGCTGTCGGAGTAATCATTGCGAGGATGATAGCGCCTACCAGAACGAGGGCTATGCCCAATCCTGATCGATCTCTTCGCATCGTGGCCGGTTGACCTTTCCGCACGCTACGATCTTGTGTCAATTCTTGTTTCAACATCGTCGCAGGCCGGATTGTGCGCCCAAACACCGGGTCTTTATACCTTTTTTCAGGACAGCGTCAACGGGAGGGTCGGCCAATAAATTTGCTCGAGCGCGGTTCAGCTTCCGCAGAGACGGTCGAGAATGATGCCGGCGGCGGCGCGCACCGAAAGATGATTGTACGAGCCCGGGCCATGGATCGGCGCGAGCACGAGGTCGGCGCGCTCGAGAATTGCCGGCGCGAGGCCGAAGCCGGTCCCGAGCATCAGCATCAGGGGCGGCTCGGCGGCGCTTTCGCGGACGCGGCGGAGTTCCGCGAAACTGATCCCGTTTTCCACTCGCGCCGAGGTGTAAACCAGCCGCGGCCGCGTCCCCGCGATCCGTTCGGCTGCGGCAATCGCATCGTCGAGGGTTTCGACGATCTCGGCTAAATCGAGCGCTTCCCGCCGCCGCGAATCGTATAGGCGCCCATAGTCAAGCCGCCAGTGATCGAGCACGCGCAGTGCGAAATCGCGCTGTTCGACGATCGGATGAACGACGTAAAAGCCGCGCACGCCATAGGTCCGCGCGGCGCGCGCGATGTCGTGAAGGTCGAGACTGGTGATCGCCGAGGTGACGACGCGGCCGTTGCGGTCGAGCACCGGATGATGGAGCAGAGCGACGAACAGCTCCGCCACGTCAGGCTTTGCGCTCGCCGCCGATTAGGTCCGGGCGGCGGCGCGCTGTCCGTTTGCGCGACTCGGCTGCCCGCCACTGCCTGATCTTGCCATGATCGCCGCTGAGCAGGATTTCCGGCACGCGCATCCCGCGGAACTCTTCCGGACGAGTATATTGCGGATATTCGAGCGCGACAGTGACGCCAAACGACTCCTCGCGCACTGAGTCGGCATTTCCGAGCACTCCTGGTATCAGCCGCGCGACTGCTTCGATCAAGGTCATCGCTGCGAGCTCGCCGCCGCTCAGCACGTAGTCGCCGATTGAAATCTCACGGTCAACCAAGGTGCGGACGCGTTCATCAAAGCCTTCGTAGCGGCCGGCGATCAACATCAGACCGGGGCGGAGGCTCGCAAGCTCGCGCACCAGCGGCTGGTCGAGCACTTCGCCCTGCGGCGTCATCAGGATGCGTGTGAGGCCCGGTGCGGTCGAATCGACCGCGTCGATCGCGGCGGCGAGCGGCTCGGGCCGCAGCACCATCCCGCAGCCGCCGCCGTAGGGAGTGTCATCGACCTGGCGGTAGTTTCCCAGGCCGTGCGCGCGCAGGTCGTGGGTGTGGATCGAAACCAAGCCCTGCCGCTGGGCCCGGCCCATCAGGCCCGCGTCGAGTGCGGAGAACATCTCGGGGAATAATGTGATTACGTGAAACTGCATAGTTGCTTTTTTGACGCGCGAATCAATCGAGCAACCCGGGCAGCGACGTGATCGTGATTTGGCGCGCGGCAAAATCGAGCTGCTTGATGACGTCGGCGATAACCGGGACCAGTACTTCGGTTGGACCTTCGCGCACGATCATGACGTCGTTGGCGCCGGTGGCGAAGATCTCAGCCACTGTACCCAGGCGGCGGCCGTCGGTGGTAACGACGGCGCATCCGATCGCGCGGAAGTCGTAGAACTCATTCGGTTGCAGCGCCGGCAAGTCACGCTCGGCGACGAGAATCGCGCGGCCGCGCAGCGACTCGGCCGCGGTGCAGGTCTCGATCCCCGCGAGGGTCAGCCTGACTCCTCGATGACCGAGCTTCTGTACCGTCTGTATGGTGTAGACGCGGCAGCCGTCATCGTGCTCGAGCGTGATCTGTCGTCCGGCTGTGAGTGTGGCGGATTCGGGCTGATCGAGTGACATGACAACGCTCCCGTTCAGGCCGTGCGGCCTGCCGATCTGTCCGATACGAATATAACCCCCGGTATCCGCGCCGCTTGCGGCGGTCTTCCCTGCAGCTATATTTCTCGCAGCTCTCTTGGGCCCCGACACGGCGGCCCTATTTCTCTTCGATGATTTCGAGGACAACCTTGCGATTTGTGCGCGAGGCGACGGCGTTAAGAATCGTGCGAATCGATTTGGCGGTGCGGCCCTGTTTGCCGATTACCCGCCCGAGATCTTCCTTGGCCACGCGCAATTCGAGAATTGAGGCGGTATCGCCCTGAGTCTCCCTGACTTCCACCGCGCCCGGATCGTTGACCAGTTGTTGCGCCAGAAACTCGACTAGATCTTTCATGGCTGGCTCCGGGGCGGCGGACATGACTGGCTCCCTGGACACGGATCAGGTGGACTGGACAGCATCCCCCGCGAGCTTTATCAGCTTGCGCACGGTATCGGATGGGCGCGCTCCCGCTTTGATCCAGCGTTCGGCTTCGCCCGCTTTCAAGGAAACCTTGGCCGGCGCCGTCGACGGGTCGTAGGTGCCGATATGGTCGACGAAACGCCCGTCACGCGGCGAGCGTGAATCTGCGACGACGATCCGGAAAAAGGGTTTTTTGCGCGCGCCGTGACGCCGCAGCCGAATAACAAGTCCCATGCGTTACCTCGGTAATATATCTATCGATTCTAGCGCCCAAACCCAAGTCCGCGCATCATCGCGCCGCCGGCGCCCATCTTGGTGACTTTCTTCATGACCTTGCGCATCTGGTCAAATTGCTTGAGAAAGCGATTAACTTCCTGCACCGAGGTGCCGCTGCCGCCGGCGATCCGGGCGCGGCGGCGGCCGTTGAGCAGCAGATGATTGCGCCGCTCCTGAATCGTCATCGAGTCGATGATGGCCTGAATGCGCAGCATCTCGCGGCGGGCCTCATCGGTGTCGGTGGCGCCGGCAATCTTCTTGAGGCCGGGGATCATGCCGAGCAGATCACCGATCGAGCCCATCTTTTTGATGGTCTTGAGCTGCTCGCCGAAATCCTCGATCGTGAATTCGTTTTTCTTGAGCTTGCGCTCGAGCTCCTTGGCCTGGCCTTGATCAAAATTTTGCTGGGCCTTTTCGATTAGGCTCAGCATGTCGCCCATGCCGAGGATGCGCGAGGCGAGGCGGTCAGGATGGAAGACCTCGAGCGCGTCGAGCTTTTCGCCCATGCCGGCGAAGAGGATTGGCGCTCCGGTGATCGCGCGCACCGAGAGCGCCGCGCCGCCGCGCGCGTCACTGTCGAGCTTGGTCAGGATCAGGCCGGAAATCTTGAGCCGGTCGTGAAAGCCTTGGGCGACGTTGACGGCGTCCTGACCGGTCATCGCGTCGGCGACCAGGATCGTATGATGCGGCTGCGCGGTGCCCTTGAGCCGCGCCAGCTCGTCCATCAGCTCTTCGTCGATCTGCAGGCGACCGGCAGTATCGATGAGGAGCGCGTCGTGCCCGGCTAAATCAGCTTTCGCCAGCGCGCGGCTGACGATCTCGACCGGGTCCTGATCCTCGCGGCTCTCCACGACCGGGACGCCGATCTGAGCGCCGAGCACGCGCAACTGCTCCATTGCGGCCGGGCGGTAGATGTCGGTCGAGACCATCAGGGGATGGCGCTTGCGTTCGTTCTTCAGAAAGAGCGCGAGCTTGGCCAGCGAGGTCGTCTTGCCGGAGCCTTGCAGGCCGACGAGCATGATCTTGACGGGCGGCTTAACCTTGAGGTCGAGCTCGCGCGCCTGCCCGCCCATCACCTCGCGCAATTCGTTAGCGACGAAGCGGATCAGGTGCTGCTCGGGGCTGAGTGAGCGCAGCACCTCCTGGCCGAGGGCTTTCTTTTTTACATGATCGACGAAATCGCGAACGACCTTAATATTGACGTCGGCCTCGAGCAGCGCGCGCCGCACCTCGCCGAGCGCTTCCTCGATATTGCGCTCGGTGATCCGACCTTGGCCGCGAAGTTTCTTGAAAACGCCTTCGAGGCGATCACTTAGAGTGTCGAACATGGATCAACGTTGTGGCGAATAAATTTGGCGAGCTGGGACGATCTCTCGAAGCGTACCAGCACGATGAGTTAAAGGTAGGCGGCGACTTATGCCCTGTCAAACCATGCACGCCCGCCTTAGCAGGTCACGCTGATCCTTTCTCCGACTTCTGTTTTGTCGTTCCCGCGGATGCCTGCCACGCGGAAATCCCGGATTAATGGCCGCATTATTTCCTTTATCATGCGTGAAAACTCCTTGACACCACCTGAGCGGCTCCGGGCTTGAGCGGGCGGGCAGGATTCTCTAAGTCTCGACGGTTCCTAATGTGCTTTGCCTGCCTCGAACAAGTCGGGATTCAGGCGGAAAGCTTCCTTTAGCTCAGCGACGGCGGCGTCGTGCTGGCCCTCGGCATTAAGCGCAATGCCGAGGGCGTAGTGGGCCTTGGCATAGTCGGGATTAAGGCGAATGGCATTCTTGAGCTCAGCGATAGCAGCGTCAGGCAGTCCCTCGCCATAGAACATATAACCCAAGTTATAGTGGGGCCTGGCATCGCCGGGATCGAGGTGGATGGCCTCCTTGAACTCGGCGATGGCTGCATCGTGCTGGCCTTCGGCCTCTAGCGCACCCCCTAGGGCGTTGTGGGCCTCCGCATAGTTAGGATTGACGCGGATGGCTTTCTCAAATTCGGCTACGGCAGCATCGGGTTGGCCTTCGAAATAAAGTGCGGCCCCCAGGTTGTAGTGGGCTAGGGCAAAGTCGGGATCGAGACGGAGGGCTTTTCTATACTCGGCGATGGCGGCGGCGTGCTGGCCCTCGTGATCAAGGGCAGCGCCTAAGTTGTCGTGGGCCGCGGCATAGCCGGGATTAAGACGCAGGGCTTGCTTGTATTCGGCGATGGCGGCGTCGTGCTGGCCTTCGGAATTAAGCGCAATACCAAGGTTGTTGTGGGCCGTGGCAAGGTCGGGATTGAGACGGAGGGCTTCTCTGTACTCGGGGATGGCGGCGTCGTGTCGGCCCTCGACATCAAACGCAGCCCCCAAGTTGTTGTGGGCCGCGGCAAGGCCGGGTTCGAGGCGGAGGGCCTCCTTGAGCTGAGTAATGGCCTCGTCGTGCTGCCCATTGGTATTAAGGGCAAGAGCCAGGTCATTGTCCACCTCCGCGTCGTTCGGGTTGAGGCGGAGGGCTTCCTTGTATTCGGCGATCGCTTCAATGGTGTTCCCAGATAAAAGGAGATAATTGCCGCGCAGATGATCCAGGGCTTCACGACTCGCAGTGGCCTCAGGCAAGCGACCTGACTTCAATACGTCGCTGAGAATTTGGGCCGCTTCCTTGTAGGACCCGCGGGCGCCTAGCGCGAGCGCCAAAACGGTCTTGGCAATTTGAGCGATCTCCTGAGGAAGAGGCAACTTATCGAGCGTGGCGAGTTGTGAGCTCGGAAATTCCTCAAGATTAGACTGGGGTTGGAAGATACGCTGGGGATTCACTACGGTCAGCCAAGGTTCTTGGGTGCCTTCCACCACGAAAGGCCGCAGGACAAGAGCAGCTCGGAGCCAACGGCCGATTTTGAGCGCTTCAGCTTGCTGGTCATCAGCATCAGGAGGAAGAGGCCGCTCGATCTGCTTTACGTGCGCGATCCCCCGCAACTGCTCGCTGCTTTGGAACTGAAGAAATATGCTGTTTTGGTACGCGCTCTGCTGTTCGCGATTTTGGTCCCCAGGCACTTCGGCAATCAATATGCCGATTTGTCCGTCCGTGAAGGAACATGGCAAACCCCAATATCTGTACGTCAGCCAGCCGATTATTGACGACACAATTGCTACGCCCAACGAAAAAACGATTACCGAACGCCAGAGGGCGAATCTTTGCTCGCCTCGGTAATCGCGTAGATACCAGTAGCGAAAGTACGCGAAGATTGCCGTCAGGGCTACGACGGCAATTGCTATTCGCCGTGGATACTCAAAGAAGAGGCCACCAAATTGGATAAGGAACTTGAGTATGTCCACGCTTGTGAGCTTGGCTCAGGTTAGGTTTATCGGTTCATTCAGGAGACTACCGTCCATTCGCTCGCATCCGCGTTATTACACATTCCCTGAATGGACGATATGGTTGGGTTACAGCGCGAGGCGGTCGAGGGAGCGATACTGAATCGCCTCGCTCAGGTGATGGGCTTGGAGCGGACCGCCGTCGTCGAGGTCGGCGATGGTGCGCGCGACCTTGAGGATTCGCGTGTAGGCGCGCGCGCTCAGTCCGAGGCGGTTGATCGCGAGCTCGAGTAGCCGCTCGCCGCCGCTCTCGACCTGGCAACAGGCGTGCAACTGGCGCGCGCCCATCTGGGCATTGCAATAGATCGACAAGCCGCGAAAGCGTTCGAGCTGAAGCGCGCGGGCGCGATTGACCCGCTCGCGAATCGTCAGCGAAGTCTCGCTCGAAGTGCGATCGGTCAACTCGCGATACTTAACCGCGGGCACCTCGATATGTATATCGATGCGATCGAGCAGCGGCCCCGAGATGCGCGAGCGATAGCGCTGGATCACGATCGGCGAGCAGCTACATTCGTGCTGCGAATCGGTGAAGAAACCGCACGGACAGGGATTCATCGCCGCAACCAGCATCACGCTGGCCGGGAAGGTCACGGTGCCGAGCACGCGAGCGATCGTGATGCGGTTGTCTTCGAGCGGCTGGCGCAGGACTTCGAGGACGTTCTTACGAAATTCGGGAAGCTCGTCGAGAAACAAGACGCCGTTGTGCGCTAGGCTGACTTCGCCGGGACGCGGGAACGGTCCGCCGCCGATCAGTCCGGCGTCGGAAATCGTATGATGCGGTGAGCGAAACGGCCGCGTGGCGATAAGCGCCAGGCCGTCGAGGATGCCCGCGACGCTATGGACCTTGGTGGCTTCGATCGCCTCCTCGAAGGTCATGGCGGGCAGGATGGTCGGGAGCCGCTTCGCGAGCATCGTCTTGCCGGAGCCGGGCGGCCCGATCATCAGAACGTTGTGGCCGCCGGCGGCGGCGACTTCGAGCGCGCGTTTGGACTGCTCCTGACCCTTGACTTCACTGAAATCGAGGTCATAGCGGCTGGCGGCCTCGAAGAGTTCGCTTAAATTGGCATTGGCCGGGGGCGGCGTGCGCAACTCCTCGAAGAATTCGATCGACTCCTGGAGGGTCTCGACGCCGATTACTGCGACGCCTTCACCGATCACGGAAGCCTCCGCGGCATTCTCGCGCGGCAGCACGATCCCGTCCATTTTGCGCGCACGCGCGAGCAGCGCGCTGGGTAGTGCGCCCTTGACCGGCTTGATTCGGCCGTCCAGCGCCAGTTCGCCCAACACCAGATAGCGGTCGAGACGTTCGCGCTTTTCGATCATGCCCGCCCCGGCGAGGATGCCCAGTGCCATCGGCAAGTCGAAAGCGGAGCCCTCCTTGCGGGTATCCGCGGGCGCGAGGTTGATGGTGATTTTGCTGCCGGGGAACTCGTAGCCGGAGTTGCGAATCGCCGAGCGCATCCGGTCGTAGGCCTCGCGGACGGCGCCCTCGGCCAGCCCGACCATGCGGAAGGAGGGCGCGCCGCCGCCGATATCGACTTCGACCTCAACCGCGAAGGCGTCAACCCCGGCGATCGCGCTGGAGAGTACGCTGGCTAACAAAGCGCGTCGGCCTCTCTGACGCCGGCTAATCTTGCGTGAAGCCTTGGCACGTAAGGCAGTATAGTGAATTTGCAGAGGCGAAGTGCAGCCCAAACGCGCTGCAAACTTTGTCTCTACTCAGTCCCGTGAGCCGTCGAGTCCGCGAACTTGCGGGAGAATCAAAGGGGGGCCGCGTCAGCGGTCCCCCCTTGGTTCGTGATTCGTATCGTCGGTGGCTGGGCAGAAATCTCACAGCCCGCGATACGTCGCGATGAGTGTCAGCGAACGCTGGAGCGCGGCGTCGTGATCTCGAAAACGAAGCCGGATGGATCGAGCACTGTGACGATCGCCTGCCCGTTGCCAGTTCCCCCGCCAGTAGAACCGACGATCGTCTGCGGGTATTGCTGCCCCGGCGTTGCGCCGCCGGCTCCATTGCCCTGGACCGGGCCAATCGTGTCGAAGGCGCGGCCGCCGATGCGGAAGTGCCAGGTCACCAGGGCGGTATCGAGCGGTCCGGATGCCGGCAGGCCGGCGATAAACGCGCCCACGGTGAAGAACGTACCGATCACAGGAGTCGTGATCGTACTGCAATCGATCGCCGTGCTGCTCTGGGCGATCGTACCGCCGGCATAGACCGGCGCGGTGGCGGTAAAAAACGTTCCGGTCGAATCGAACTTCGCGTCGGTCGCCGCGGTTGCGCAGACGTCGAAGCTCGCGGCGAACAACGGCGTTGCCGTCGTGCAGACGCCAGCCAAGGCCAGCAGGCCAATGGAATTGCGAATCTTCATTTGAGTATCTCTCCCTTCAGATTTTCAGGTGAGAAATGCGCTTGAATAAATCCGCTGTCAACCGGAAACTTGTGCCTCACTCCCATACCGCGCCGCACGCGATTAGCTCCGCGCGCACGGCAGCGTCGTGGCCGAGCAACTCGCCGAGTACGTATTCGTTCGCGGAACCGATCAACGGCGAGGGCGTGCGAATCGAGGCCAGCGGCGGGGACGAATGGGCAGGTATCCCGGTTACGCGTGTCGTTGCGCCGTCCGGCAGGGTGACGGTGCTCCAGAAATTCCGCGCCTGAAGCTGCGGATTGCGGGCGCACAAATCCGCACCGTTGCAGACCACGCCGGCGGCTACGCCTGCCGACTGCAGCCGCGCCATCGCCTCTTCGGCATCCTGCGCGAGCGTCCAGCGCGTGACGTTTTCGTCCAGCTCTGCTGAATTTCGTATCCGCAAATAGAGTGTGCGGAACTTCGCCGCGCCGGTCCACGCGGGCGCGCCGATCGCGGCAACGAAGCGCTCCCACTCGGCCTGCGTGCCGACGCTGATCGCGATCCAGCGGTCGTCGTCTTCGCTATGGCCGCGCCGCGCGGAGTCGGCCGTCTCCCGAAGCGGAAGGCATCGATAGACCCCATGCGGCGCCGCCGGCGCCTCTTGCGAGCGATACTGCGGCGGCGACTGCTCCCGCCCATTAACCGCGATATCGAGCAGGGCCGGGCCGATCACGCTCGTAACCGCCTCGAACTGCGAGAGATCGACGAACTGTCCTTGACCTGTGCGCCGTCGATGCCAAAGCGCGATCAGCGCGGCCAGCGCTCCCGTATACCCCCCGCACATATCAGCGTATGAGTAGCCGAAACCGGCGGGCGCGCCGCTCGCCTCCGCCATCAGGAGCGTGTAGCCGCCAAGTGCCTGGAGCGTCGGCCCGTAACTGACGTAGCTGGCGCGCGGGCCGGTATGGCCCAGCCCGGACATACTGATGCTGATGATGTCGGGCTTGATCGGCGACAGGCTGGCGTAATCCATGCCCCATCCGCGCATCACGCGCGCCGAGAAGTTGTCCATCACGAGGTCGCTGAGCCGTGCAAGGCGGCGCGCGATCTCGATGCCGCGCGGATGCGACATGTTCACTGCGATCGAGCGTTTGTTGCGATGGAGCTCGCCTTGCAGGCCAGTCTGACGCGAACCCAGCGGGCCGGGCCGCCGTTCGAGCTTGATCACTTCCGCGCCGTGGTCGGCGAGGATCCGCGTGGCGACCGGACCGGCCACCACCCAGGTGAAGTCGAGCACGCGGATACCTTCCAGCGGCAGAAGGGCCATTCTCAGATGATTCCCTCAGCGGCGAGCGCCGCGAGTTCGCCGGCGTCGAGACCGAGTTCGTCGCGCAGAACCTCGTTCGTATGCTCACCGAGGGGCGGTGGCCGCCGATAGAGCCGCCAGGGCGATCCGCTGAAGAGATAGGGCGCGCCAGGGTAGCGGAAGCTGCGGCCCAGCTCCGGATGCTCGACCTCGACAAAGTAGCCGCGCGCGGCGAGTTGCTCATCCGTGAAGAGCGCCTCGGGATGGCGGACGCTGGCATAGGGCAGACGCAGGGTCTGTGCGTGTTCAAGCAGCTCGTCGCAAGTGTAATTCTTCACCCATTCATCGAGCACGTCGAACAGGTGCTCGGCGTGCTCGGCGCGATAGACCACATCGATCCATTGCGGCTCGACGAGATCTTGCGCCATCCCGTCGGACGCTACCCATTCGACCAGCGAGGTCCAGTCGCCCAGCGTGCAATGCATGATGTAGCCATCGCGGCATCGCCCGACGCGGAAATAACGGCTCCAATGGAGCGTGCCGCGACGCGGCTCGACGCGGCCCTCGCCAAAGTAGCTGCCGGCGACATGCTCGACCGCGGCTGCGGTCGCCTCCTGCATACTGAGATCGATCCACTGGCCGGTACCGTCGCGATCGCGGGCAAAGAGCACACACAGGGTCTCGATCGCGCCGAAGTAGGCTGATGCGTGATAGGCCTGCAAACCTAGCGGGCGCACGGGTTGTTGTCCGGGCGAGCCGTTGACATAGAGCATTCCGCCCTGCGCCGCCAACACGGTGTCATCGGCGAGATAATCGCGAAACGGCCCGCTCTGTCCAAACGGCGCGATCGAGAGCAGGATCAGCGCCGGGTTGAGGCGATGCAGCAGGTCCCATCCGAGACCAAGATCGCGCAGGACGCCGGGGGCGAAGTTCTCGATGATGATGTCCGCCGAGCCCGCGAGCTTGAGCAGAATCTCCGCGCCCGCGGGTTGGTGAAGATCGAGCGTGACCGAGCGTTTGTTCAAGTTGTAAAACCAGAAGAACTGGCTGCGATCGCGATGGGGCTGATCATCAAGAAAGGGGCCGATCCGCCGTCCGGGGTCGCCGCCGGGCGGTTCGATCTTGATCACGTCGGCGCCCATGTCCGCCATCAGGCGCGCGCAGAGTCCGGCGCGATAGTCGGTGAGATCGAGCACGCGCAGTCCCTGCAAGGCGCTCATGGCCGATCACCCCGTGATGGATTTCGCGTCATGCGGATGGTTCCGGCGCGCGCGGAACTCATCGATATACGATCGTAATCGGGGCCGTTACGATGCCGGTGCCGGGGTACTTAAAGCTTGCTGCAGCGAACGACGGCGGTGAGAAAGTGGCTTTGGCATTGTTGGAAAAGCCATACCCTTTGGTCGGCATCCCAATCCAGTTGAAGTCCATCTTGCCGTTCTCATTCTCGTCGTGCAGGACGGTGGCCGCGTAGGTGCCGGCGGGCACATTCGCAAAATTGAAGACCGCGACACCACCGCTGATCGGGACATACATCCCGCGGAACTCGCGAGAGGCGTCGCGCGGAAAGCCGTCAGGGCCTTTGAAAAGACCGCAACCAACGCGCCCATGATCGTTGCGGAGACCGCTGACGACCACGCGGATGCCTGGCGCGGTATTCGAACCCGCGTCTGCGGCCAGAGTCGCCGCAGCGATCAACCCGCCTGCGCTCGCCACGATCACAACCATCCAGCGGGCGATTATGCTCGATTTCAGATTCACCATTTTCCTCACCTTCAGAATCATCCACTAATCTATGCTAACCTGAACCGCGAGCAGCATTCACGCCTTAGGCTTGAAGCTGACAGACGATTGGAGGCGTGTCGGCGGGACTGTGGCAGAGCGCGATTACAAGGCAACCCTGAAACTTCCGAAGACGGACTTCCCGATGAAGGCGAATCTGCCGAAACGGGAGCCGGAGACGCTGGCCCGCTGGAAGGCGGACGGTTTGTACGCGCAACTGCTTGCGGCGCGCCGCGAAGCGCCTGCGTGGGTCCTGCACGACGGTCCGCCATACGCCAACGGCCGCGTGCATTTCGGCACCGCGCTCAACAAAATTCTCAAGGATTTCATCGTACGCTCGCGGGCGTCGCTCGGCTATCGCACACCCTACGTTCCGGGCTGGGATTGCCACGGGATGCCAATCGAGCATCAGGTTGCGCGCGACCTCGGCGACAAGATTCGCACGATTCCGAAACTCGAAATACGCAAGCTCTGCCGCGAGTTCGCCGAGAAGTGGATCGACATCCAACGCGAGGAATTTATCCGGCTCGGAGTAACGGGCGACTGGGCGAATCCTTATCTGACTTTCGCTCCTGAGTACGAAGCGGCGGAAATCGGCGTGCTGCGCGAACTGCTCGACGCCGGCTTTATCTATCGCGACCTGCGGCCGGTGCACTGGTGCTTCGATTGCCGCACCGCGCTCGCCGAGGCCGAGGTCGAGTACCGCGATCACACTTCGACCGCGATCTATGTGGCCTTCGGGCTGAATCAGAATGCGGGCGACGCCGCGGCGCTCGCGGTCGATGCGGCGGACGGCGCGGCCCTGGCGGCGGCGCATCGCGCGGGCCGGCTCTACGCGGTCATCTGGACGACGACGCCGTGGACGCTGCCGGCCAACCTCGGCATCGTGCTCAACGAAAACTTCGATTACACGGCATTACAAGTCGGCAACAATTGCTACATCGTGGCAGAGCGGCTGGCCGAAGCGGTCGAGCAGGCGTGCGGACTGCAGGTCGCACGACGGATTCCGCTCAAGCGCGAGGCGCTCAAGGCGCTCGACGGCCGCGACCTCTTCCGCCATCCCTTTGCCGACCGCGACGGCCGCCTGATGTTCGGCGATCACGTCACCGCCGACGCCGGTACGGGGCTGGTGCACACCGCGCCCGGCCACGGTTACGAAGACTTCGTAATCGGCAACAAGTACGGCCTCGAAACCTTCACGCCGGTTGACGACGCCGGGCGCTTTACCGCTGCGGCAGGCGAATGGGCGGGCCGCAACGTCTTCGAAGCGAACCCGTCGATCGTTGAGCATCTGCGCGCCCTTGGCGCGCTGCTCAAAGCGGAGCCGTTTGAGCACAGCTATCCGCATTGCTGGCGATGCAAGAATCCGCTGATCTTCCGCGCGACCGAGCAATGGTTCTTGCGGATCGATCATAAAGGGCTGCGCGCGCGCGCGATCGCCGAGATCGATCGCGTGCAGTGGGTTCCCGCTTGGGCGCGCGATCGGATACGCAACATGGTCGAGGCGCGGCCCGACTGGTGTCTCTCGCGCCAGCGCGCGTGGGGCGTGCCGATCCCGGCGCTCAAGTGCGCGAAGTGTGAGAAAGTCACGCTCGACAGCGCGGTTGTGCAGCGCGCGCAGGAGATCTTCGCCCGCGAAGGCTCTGACGCGTGGTACGCGCGGCCAGTCGCGGATTTCGCCGGCGGTTTGCGCTGCCCGGCGTGCACGGGCGCTGAATTCGTCAAGCAGGAGGACGTGCTCGACGTCTGGTTCGACTCCGGATGCTCCCACGCCGCGGTCCTGACCAAGTCGCGCGGGCTTGAGTGGCCCTGCGACGCCTATGTCGAGGGCGTCGATCAGACGCGCGGATGGTTTCAGGTCTCACTCATCACCGCCGCCGCCGTGAATGGTCGCGCGCCGTACTCGACTGTCGTCAGTCACGGCCTTGCGCTCGACGAACTCGGCCGCAAGATGTCGAAGTCGCTGGGCAATTTCGAGTACGCGTCAGAGGTGGTTAATCGGATCGGCGCCGACGTGTTCCGCCTGGTCTTCGCGTCGGTCGATTACAGCTCCGACATGAACGTCGGGGACAACCTTTTCAGCGCCGTGACCGAGGCCTATCGCAAGCTGCGCAACACCTGCCGCTACATGCTTGGGAATCTCGCCGATTTCGAGCCGGCGCGCGATACGGTCGCGCCCGCATCGATGCTGGAGTTCGATCGCTTCGTGATGGCGCGCCTGGAGCGGCTCAAGGCGACGGTGCGGCGTGCATACGAGGAGTTCGATTTCCAGACGGCCTATCACGCGATCCTGAATTTCGTCGTGATCGATCTGAGCTCGCTATATATCGATGTTGCGCGTGATCGGCTCTACTGCGACGGGCGTGATTCGCGCGAGCGACGTTCCGCACAGACGGCGCTTTACCTGATGCTCGACGCGTTGGTGCGGATGCTCGCGCCGCTGATTCCCTTCACAGCCGACGAAATCTATTCGCACGTGCCCGGGCGAACCGGGAGCAGCGTCCATCTGCTGACGCTGGCGGAGCCCGACCCGCGCTTTGTTGATGCTGACCTCGAAGCCCGCTGGAGTGGCCTGATGCAGGTGCGGGATCAGGCGCTCAAGGTGCTTGAGACCATGCGTCAAGCCGGCGCGATCGGCGCGCCGCTCGAAGCGCGCCTGAGTCTCGGCGTCGTCGGGTCGGAGCATCGTAGCGTGACTGACGCGCTGAATCATTATCGCGCCGGACTCAAGGATCTCTTCATTGTCTCGGAAGTGTCGTTGCTGGCCGACGGCGAGGTCGCAAGATTCAAAGCCGGCGCAAACGGCGACGACGCCTTCAATGGCGACGGTAGATTCGGGCGTATCGGCGCGCAGCCCCCGGTCGTGGTCGTAGGTGAACGCGCGCCCGGGCTCAAATGCCAACGATGCTGGTGCTACTACGACGACGGCGGCCATTCGGACCTCTGCGTGCGCTGTCGCGCACTCGTCGCCGCTGAAGCCACGTGAGTTCCGCGCTCGCCCGGAACCTGGCCGGCGCGACCACGAGGCCTGCCCGCAATCACGTTGCGCTGATGCTCGGACTCGTGACGCTTCCAGTTCTGCTGCTCGATCAGATGAGCAAGCATCTGGTGAGCACGCACTTCGAGCTGTACCAGAGCCGGCCAATCGTGCCGGGCTGGCTCGATTTGGCCTATACGCTGAATCCCGGCGCTGCCTTCAGCCTGTTTGCGACGATGCCCGCGGGCTTCCGTCACGTCTTCTTCATCGTGCTTTCGTTCGGTGCGATCGTGGTGCTGACCGTGCTGCTGGCCCGGGAGGCGAGCATGCGCTCATCCGCGATCGCGTTCGCGCTCATCCTGGGCGGCACGATCGGCAATCTGATCGATCGCCTGATGCGCGGCCGCGTCGTTGATTTCATCTATTTCCATCATGGCTGGTTCAGCTATCCGGTTTTCAACTTTGCCGACAGCGCGATCACGATCGGCGTCGCGCTGATTCTGATCTTCAGTGCATTCGGCTCAAGCCCGCCGCAGACTTGAAGACCGCGTCTGACGCTCGCGTTTGACGCTTGGGGCGGGGCGGTCTAGGTTTAAGCCGTCAGCCTTAAGGCGCGCAGGAGCAGAGCCGTATGAAGACCATCAATACCGTCACGGGGACCGTTAGTACCGACAAGCTGGGAACGACTCTGATGCACGAGCATCTGCTGGTCGGATGGGCCGGGTGGGAGCTCGACTGCAAGGCCCCGCGCTTTGATCGCAAGGCCGCCCTGCGCGGCGCGATTGATCGGCTTAAAGAACTCAAAGACCTCGGGCTGAATACCTTCCTCGATCCCTGCCCCAACGACATCGGCCGCGACGTCATCTTCATGGCCGAATGCGCCGACGCAAGCGGCGTGAATATCATCTGTACGACCGGCCTCTACAAAGAGGATCTCGGCAACACGGTCTACATGAAACAGCGCTCCGCCGACGAGATCGCCGACATCTATACGGCCGAGCTTACCGAGGGAATCGGTGAGGCGGGAATCAAGGCCGCGTTGATCAAATGCGCGACCGGCAAGGACCACATAACGGAGTACGAGGACAAGTGCCTGCGTGCGGCTGCACGCGCGTCGAAGCGCACCGGCGCGCCGATCACCACGCATACCGACGATGGCACTATGGGGCGTGAGCAACTCGACATTTTCGCGTCGGAAGGGGTCGATCTGAGCAAGGTCATCGTCGGCCATAGCTGCGGCTCGGCGAACCTGGGCTACCATACGGACATGCTCGATCGTGGCTGCTATCTGGGCTTCGATCGCTTCGGGCTGGACTTCCTGCATCCCGATCGTCTGCGGCTCGCGTCGCTCATCGGGCTGCTCGGTATCGGCTTCGAAAAGCAGATCGTGCTGTCGCACGACTCCGTCGCCTGCATCATGGGACGCGGGCTTGGCCTGCCGCCGGAAGTGATGGAATCGATCAAGAACTGGAAGCCGACGCACATCTTCAAGAACATCCTGCCAAAACTGAAGGCGGCGGGCGTCCCCGATCAGAAGATCAACACGATGATGGTGGAGAATCCGCGGCGCTTCTTCGAGGCCTGAGCGACACAGCAGTTCGCCGGAAGATTCAGTCGTCGAGTAGTTTGCGGAGCGCTTTCAGATCAGCGCGAATCTCAGCGATCACGCTCTGAGCAGTCGGACTTGGCCGACGGGCAGCCTTCGGCTGGTCCGGAGGCACCCTTTCCGATTTCGCCGACTTCACCGATCCGGCGTCAGCGCATAAGCGCTCGAGCCCGGTTTCGCGGATGTATTTTTTTGCGCCCGCGATGGTGTAGCCATCGACGTGCAGCAGGCGCTTGACCAGCCGCAGCATCTGCAGATCGTCCGGCTCGTACATCCGATGTGACGAGTTCGTGTGGCGTGGACGCAGAAACGGGAATTGGGTTTCCCAAAAGCGCAGGACGTAGGGCTCAACCTCGAGCGCGCGTGCTGCTGCGCCGATTTTGAGCGGCCGCGGATTGACTTCGGACTTACTTGCGACCGGCTTGCCGGCGGCTGGCGCCGGACGTCGCGGCCGAATATTGGCGGCCTTTGGACGGGTGATCTTGGGACGTGCGGTCGCCATCATTTTGCTCGATTACCGCCAACGACCCGTGCCCTGAGCGTCGCGCTGGGTTTGAACGATAACACCTTGCGCGAGGCGATCATTATGGCGTAGCCGGTTTGCGGATTGCGGCCGCGACGGGCCTTTTTATGATTAACCGCAAAAGTTCCGAAGCCGGAGATTTTGACCTTTTGACCGCGGCTCAGGGTCTCACGCACTATCGCGAAGACCTCTTCCACCGCTTCTCCTGTCTCCTTTTTCGTTGAGCCCACCCGCTCATAAACCGACTCTATCAGATCGGCTTTCGTCATGGTGTTCACTCGACGCCCCAAACTGCGCGTCGGTGCTATTGGCGCAATCCGGCCCCCAACTGCGCAGCCAACTGTTCGACCAGCGCCGCATGCGCACGGTTCACTTCATCATCGGTCAACGTGCCGTCCTTCCCGCGATATTTGCATGCCACGGCGACGCTCTTTTTTCCGGCCGGCAATGTGCCGCCCTCGTAAACGTCGAACAGCTCGGCGCTTTCGAGCAGCGCCGGATGGAGACCCGCTATCACTGCTGTCACATTACCCGCAGGAAGATCGCGATCGACCACCAGCGCCACGTCGCGTCGCACAGCCGGATATCGGGAGGGCGCCGTCACTTTCTTGCGCGATGATGAACCGTAAGCGAGGAGTTGCGCCAAGTCAACTTCAAAAAGTACGCACGGAAGCTGCAGATCAAGTTTCAGCGACTCAGCCGGATGAAGCTCGCCCACCACCCCGCAGAGCTTGCCCGCAAGCTTGATCATCGCTGATTGTCCGGGATGTAAGTACGGCGCAAACCCTTGCGGGATATGCTCGAAATCAATTCCGCCGGCGGCTGACAGCGTGGCGAGTGTCGTCTCGAGGAGACCCTTGAGGCTTCCGAAGTTGGCGGCGACGGCGGGACGGCCAATCGCGCCCATCGCGAAGTCACCGTAACTGACGGCAGCGATCCGCTCGAACTCCTCCGCGACGCCTTCCCGCGAGCCAAAAACTTTGCCCAGCTCGAAGACATGAAATGCCGTTGCCTCACGGTTCAGATTGAAGCGCAGCGCGCCGAGCAGGCCGGGAATAAGGCTGGTGCGCATCTCGGAAAGCTCCGCGGAGAGCGGATTGGTCACCCGCACTGCTTCGGCCATGTGAAAGCCGGGAAAGCGCTCATTGTCCGACGGTGCGACAAACGCGATGGTCTTGGCCTCGACCAGGCCGCATCCGATCAACACATCGCGGATCTTTCGGCGCAGCGTCCGCGACGCATCGGGTATCGCGACCGCCGCGGTCCGCGCCGGCAGAATAGCCGGGATTTCCGCAAGGCCGCTCAGTCGCGCGACCTCCTCGGCGAGGTCCGCAGGCTCGTTGAGGTCGGGACGAAAAGTCGGCGCGGTTACTTTCCAACGGTCGCGGCCCGCCGATGAGACCGTAGCGCCGACGGCGCGGAGCCGATGCTTTACGACAGCCGGCGGAATCGCGACGCCGAGCAGTGAGGTGAGCGCGGCCAGATTGAAGTTGATCTCGCGAGGCGGCGCCGGATGGGGCTGGACGTCGATCGGCGGAGAGAGTTCGCGGCCGCCAGCGACCTCGCGGATCAGATCGGCGGCGCGACACGCTGCGCGGATCTGGCCGTCGCGATCGACGCCCCGCTCAAAGCGGTAGCTGGCCTCGCTCCGCAGGCCGAGACGGCGGGCGGTGCGGGCGATCGCCGACGGCTCGAAGTAGGCGCTCTCGAGAATGATCGCGGTGGTGGCGGCCTCGACCTCGGAGTTTTGCCCGCCCATCACGCCGGCGATCGCGAGCGGCTTTTCGCCGTCCGCGATCAGCAGATCGCCGGGCTCGAGCGCGCGACTGCCATCGTCGAGCGTGATGAATTCGCGATCGTCGGCGGTGCGCCGCACGATGATCGCGCGGTTGGCGACGCGCGCGGCGTCGAAGGCGTGCAACGGCTGCCCGAGTTCGAGCATCACGTAGTTGGTGACGTCGACGACGTTGTTCAAGGCGCGCATCCCGCACAGCTCGAGACGCCGTCTGAGCCAGATTGGCGAGGGGCCGATCTTGATGCCGTCGAGCGCGATCGCGGCATAGCGCGGACAGAGTTCAGGCGCGCGCAGGTCAACCGTAAGCGTCGCGTCGCCGGCAACTGCTACTTTGGCGCTGCGATAGCGCGGGACTTTGAGCTTGAGCTCGAACAGCGCGGCCACCTCGCGCGCCAGCCCGCGGATCGACAGGCAATCGCCACGATTCGGCGTGATGGCAATATCGAGGACGACGTCGGGAAGGTGCAGGTAGCTCGCCAGCGGCTCGCCCGCCTTCGCGTCGGACGGTAACTCAAGGATGCCCTCGTGATCCTTCGACATCCCGAGTTCCATCTCCGAGCAGAGCATCCCTTCCGAGGGCACCCCGCGGATGACCGCGGCTTGCAACGGCGTCGCATTCTCGAGACTGCCCGAACCCGCGCCATGCGCTCCGGCGGCGAGCCGCGATCCGACTTTGGCGAGCGCGGCGGTCATGCCCGCGCGGGCGTTGGGTGCGCCGCAGACCACGCGGAAGCGTCCGGCTGCGCCCGCATCGACGTCACACAGATTGAGCCGGTCGGCATTGGGATGGCGCTCGACCGCGAGCACCTTCGCGACAAAGACGTCGGTAAAAGTCTGCGCAATGTGATCGATGCTTTCGACTTCGAGTCCGGCGCCGGTGAGTCGCGCGCATAGCTGCTCGAGCGGTGCTTCGACCGTAACGAATTCAGCGAGCCAACTGAGGGGGAGTTTCATGACGATAGGTCACCCGCCCGGAACTGGCTCAGAAAGCGCAGATCATTTTCGTAAAACAGCCGCAGATCATCGACGCCGAGCTTGAGTAGCGAGATGCGCTCAACGCCCATACCGAACGCAAAACCCTGGTACTCCGCCGGGTCGTAGCCGACCGCGCGCAACACGTTCGGATGGATCATTCCCGAGCCGAGAACTTCCAGCCATCCGCTATGCTTGCAGACCCGGCAGCCTTTGCCCTGGCACAGCAGGCAGGAGATATCGACCTCGGCGCTGGGCTCGGTGAAGGGAAAAAAGCTTGAGCGGAAACGCACTTGCGTCTCCGCGCCGAACAAGGCGCGCAGGAATGCGCTGAGTACCCCCTTCAGATGAGCCATCGTGATGATGCCCGCGCGATCGACCATGAAGCCCTCGACCTGGCTGAACATCGGCGCGGCCCGCACGCTGAGTTCGTCGCGGCGGTAGCAGTTGCCGGGACAGACGATCGCAAGGGGAGGGCGCCGCTGCTCCATCACGCGAATCTGGCCGTTTGAGGTGTGCGTGCGCAGCAACAATCCGCCAGGCAGAAAAAAAGTGTCCTGCATCTCGCGCGCCGGATGGTCGGGCGGAAAATTCAGTGCGCCGAAATTGTGGAAGTCATCCTCGACGTCGCGGGTCTCGATCACCTCGAAGCCCATCGCGACGAAAATGTCGAGCATCCGCTCGCGCACCTGGGTCACCGGATGGAGCCAGCCGCGCGGAATTCGCATCCCGGGCAGCGTCACGTCGAGACTCGCGGCCGTGAGCGCCGCGGTCATCTCGGCGCGCCGCTGCTCCTCGACCAGCGTCGCAATTCGCGCCTCGAGTTCGCTCTTGATTTCGTTGATCAGGCGGCCGACGATTGGCTTCTGGTCGTTCGGAACTTCGCGCATCCGCCGCATGATCTCGGTCAACTCGCCGGCCCGTCCGAGCACACGCACTCGGACCGCCTCGATCGCGGCCTCTCCGGCGCCGTCGGCTAGTTCACTCAGCGCCCGCGCGCGAATTTCCTCGAGTTGCTCTTTCATTTTTTTATTATTTAACGGTTTCAGTCGTTCGATCCTGCGGTCTCAGGGGATCAGTCCCCGGCACTCCATACCCAGCTCAAAACAGCAGACCATGTGGCGATGCCACATGGTCTGGAGACGTGCGGCGCCACTGATAACGCGCCGGCAAACTCTCTGGTGGCCGGTTAGGCGGCTTGCGCGCCCAGCGCCTCTTTGGCGGCGCGCACCAGGTCACTAAACAATTGATCGCGATTCAGCGCCAGCACCGCCAACTGCTTGCGATCGAGTTCGATGCCCGCCTGCTTGAGACCATGGATAAAGAGGCTGTAGCTCAGGCCCTGCTCGCGCACGAGCGCATTGATCCGCGCGATCCAGAGCGAGCGGAAATTGCGCTTTTTCTGTTTGCGGTCGCGATAGGCGTAGGTCAGCCCCTTCTCGAAAGTGTTGCGGGCCTGCCGATAAAGCTTGCGTCCCCCGACGAAACCCGAGGCCAGCTTCAGCTGTCGTTTATGACGGCGACGGGTCTTCGGTCCGCCTTTGGCGCGAGGCATTTCTATCCTTCCTTACTGTGTTTTACAAATACGGCAGCAGCCGGCGCATCGTCGCGCTGTCGGTCTTGTTCATCACGCCCGGCGCGCGCAGATGGCGCTTGCGGCTGCGGCTCTTGCTCGAAAGCAAATGCCGCAGATTCGTGTGCTTGAATTTGGCTTTGCCGTTCTTGCTGAACTTGAGGCGCTTGGCGGCGCAGCGTGAGGTTTTGATCTTCGGCATAACCTGCTTCTCTTCTTCTACCGCGGCGTCAGCAGCACCGACATGTTACGTCCTTCCATCCGCACCGACCCGTCCGGCTGCGCCACTTCGCGCACCTGTTCGACAATTCCATCGATCAATGCCCGGCCGAGTTCGGGATGAGCCATCTGCCTGCCCCGAAATGAAACCGAGAGCTTAACACGCTGACCTTCGCCGACAAAGCGTTTGATGTGCTTAACTTTGAACTCGACGTCGTGCTTGTCGGTCAGCGCACCCATCTTTACTTCCTTGATGGTGCTGGCGGAAGAGCCCTTCTTGGAATCGTGGGCTTTTTTCTTAAGCGCGTAGCGGTATTTGTCGAAATCGGTGATGCGGCATACGGGCGGCTGCGTCGTCGACGCGACTTCGACCAGGTCGAGTCCCTGAGTTTCGGCGAGACGCATGGCGTCGCGAACACTCATGATGCCCGCCTGTTTGCCGTCCGCATCGATGACCCGCACCTCGGGCGAGCGAATCAGATTGTTGTGGCGGATCGCCGGTTCCCGCGACGGCGGTGTACGAAAATCTCTACGAATAAATCACCTCCTCCGATCCTGCGACCGGATTTAAGTTTGGCGTTGCGCGCCTAATGCAATTCAACTCAAAACCTTATGCTGGAAGCGGTTCGCCATCCAGAACCGCGACAAATTCGTCAGCCGCGAAGGTCAGGTCCTTCGCCCCGCGCAGCTTGCGCACTGAGACACGGCGATCGGCGGCCTCGCGCTCGCCCACGATCGCCATATAAGGAACCTTGGCCAGTTCGGCTTCGCGAACCTTGAATCCGAGCTTTTCGTTGCGCAGGTCGGCGCTCGCGCGGAAACCCCTGGCCTTGAGGCGATGCGCCAGCTCAGCGGCGTAGCTCGCGACCTTCTCGCTGAGTGAGAGCACGCGCACCTGTTCCGGCGCGAGCCAGAAGGGCAGCACGCCACCCGTATGCTCCAGCAGCACGCCGATGAATCTTTCGAGCGAGCCCAGAATTGCCCGATGAATCATTACCGGGCGCTCCTCGGTGCTCGTGTTCGACGTGTAGGTCAAAGCGAACCGCTCCGGCAGGTTGTAGTCGAGCTGAATCGTCGCGACCTGCCATTTTCGTTTGAGCGCGTCGGGGACGTAGATTTCGATCTTGGGGCCGTAGAAAGCCCCTTCCTTTGGATTGATCGTGAATTCCACCTGATTGCGGCGCAGCGCGTTGGCGAGCTTCTCCTCGCTCATGCGCCATTGCTCTTCGCTGCCCAGATGCAAATCCGGCATCGTCGCGAGTTTGAACTCGCTGCGCTCGAAGCCCAGCGTCGTATAGATCTCGCGAACCATGGCGAGGTTCATCGCGACTTCGTCTTCGATCTGCGCCTCAGTGCAGAAGATGTGCGCGTCGTCCTGGGACATCACGCGCACGCGCGTCAACCCATGCAGCACGCCCGAGCGCTCGGCGCGATGGAGCCGCGAAAACTCGGCGATGCGTAGCGGCATATCGCGGTAGGAGCGCTTTTCGGCGCGATACACAAACGTATGGCCGGGGCAGTTCATCGGCTTGACCCCGTAACCTTGGCGCCAGCCCTCGGGACCGGTGTCGATCGTTGGGCTGTCGCTTTCCGGGTCTGGCGCGAGAAACATGTTCTCGCGAAAATTGTCCCAATGCCCGGACTTGTGCCATAGCTCATTGCGGAAAATTTGCGGCGTGATCACTTCCTCGAAACCGTAGCGGCGATAGAGACGCCGCACGTAATCGACCAGGCCATTAAAGATGATCATCCCCTTGGGCAGATAGAACGGCTGGCCGGGCGCGATCGGATCGAAGAGAAACAGCCCCATCTCGCGCCCGATCTTGCGATGGTCGCGCTGCCGCGCCAACTCGACCAGCTTGAGGTGTTCCTCGAGCGCCTCTTTGCTCGCGAAGGCCGTCCCGTATATCCGCGAGAGCATCGGATTGTGCTCGTCGCCGCGCCAATACGCGCCCGCAACCCCCGTCAGCTTGAAGGCGCGGATATAGCGGGTCGAGGGCACGTGCGGGCCGCGGCACAGATCGATCCAGTCGCCCTGCCGGTAGATCGAGACGCGCTCCTCGGGGATGCCGCGCAAAATCTCGACCTTGTAATGCTCGCCCATCTGCTCGAAGGTCGTGATCGCCTCCGCGCGCGCCACCTCGGTCCGTTGAACCTTGAGATCGGCCTTGGCCAGCTCGCGCATCTTATTCTCGATCTTCGGCAGGTCCTCGACCGTAAAGGGTTGCAGCGGCGCGAAATCGTAGAAGAAGCCGTCTTCGATCACCGGACCGATCGTGACCTGGGTGCCGGGGAAAAGGCTCTGCACCGCTTGCGCCATCAGATGGGCGGTCGAGTGCCGGATGATTTCGAGGCCTTCGGGACTCTCCGCAGTGATCGGCTCGACGACCGCGTCACCCTCGAGCGGGCGGCCCAGATCGACCAGCTTGCCATCGACGCGCGCCGCGATGATGTCGCGATTGGCCTTGAGATCGAGCAGCTCGCGCACCGGCGTGCCCGGCGACACGATGCGCGCCTGACCCGCAGCGGTGACAGCGATTTCGGCGCTCATGGATTTCCAGTGATCATGGATTCACGACGTTCGCGGGTGAGCGCGGCGAACGATATTGGTAGGCACGGGCGGGATTGAACCGCCGACCCCTTCCGTGTCAGGGAAGTGCTCTCCCGCTGAGCTACGTGCCTGTGGGTGGCGACAGGATGCAAGCAGACCGGCAGGTTAAACAATATTCTTTCGCGCGGCAATCAAGGCCGGCTGCCGGCCGACTCCGAATCAGCGGCCAGCAAACCCTTGCCCGGGATGAAATTGACTTCGAGGCGAACCCCATCGGGGTCCTCGAACAACACCGAGTAATAGCCAGGCGCCCAGCGCCCGACTTCCGGGGCGCGTACGATCTTCGCACCCAGCTCGCGGGCCAGGCCATGCGCAGCGTCAACGTCTTCGCGCGAGCGCGCGCGGAAGCAGATGTGATGCAGCCCGGGGCGTCCCTGACTGAACGCTGTCCCGCGATGCTCCGGAGCGCTGCGCGCGATGCCGAAGCCGGTCCTGCCGCCGATGCAATAAAGATCGCCAGGCTCGTCGCGTACGATGAAGGTCATTCCGAGAAACGGCAACAGGCGGCGATAGAACTTCGCGCACTCGTCGAATTTATCGACGGTCAGATAGATGTGCGCCACGCCGTTGATTTCCACCACGAAATTCCGACCTTTATTCTTAGCATCTGCGCAGCGACCGCGCGACCCTCCCGCCTCGCCCTCGTAGCTAGGCGCGGGAAGGCGCCTCAACCGCGGCCTCCATCGCGGCTATTCCGGTATCAGCAGGTTGTAGGCGAAGTTAATTCCTTTGCGGCCCACGGTCGAATAGGGGCCATACGTGCCGCTGGTCGTGACCGGTGTATCCGAGATGAGAAACGGCACGCCGCCGGCAGGACTTGACGAGCTTAGGAGCGTCTCCGCCGTCTCCGACGGTACGCCGGAGGGCGCCGTGAACGACCAAATGGACTCAGTGTTTTCATTATCGCTGTCGGCGCACGCATCTGAGAAAAGCGTCATCAAAGTCTGATCCGCGGCGCTGGGAGTCACACTAAGAGTAGAGGTGGTATCACCCTCCTTAGTTCCAGCGTAGCCCAAGGCCGAGTAGCTTGCAAAGTTAGTGTCCGCGCCTCGATAATCCGCAAGAATTCCAGCGACCTCCGCGTATTTGTTATGCCGCGTTATACTGAGGGTGTATTGCCCGCTGTCGTTCGGCTGGCTGCCGTAGACGTAGGCGGCGATGAAAGAGGTCAAATAGAAGCCGGCGCCCT
The DNA here is from genome assembly GCA_035308025.1 of Candidatus Binataceae bacterium. NCBI lineage: Bacteria > Candidatus Binatota > Binatia (SeqCode) > Binatales (SeqCode) > Binataceae (SeqCode) > Binataceae bacterium (SeqCode). Next base: position 78,820 of record DATGHL010000004.1, on the reverse strand, counting down.
TCGAAATCAGGTAGCCCTGATTGGAAAGGTTGGCCAGCGGCAGCAGGGTCCAGCCTGGAGGTAAGTTGAAGACGGCGCCGGTCGAGTCAGATTCTCCGGCCCACATCACCGCGACCAAAACGTCGCCGAACTGCGCGCCCGCCGGCGCCGAAAACGTCATGCCGCAGGTCAGCGGGGTATTACCGCAATCGCTCTCGCCGATTCCGCCGTCAGAGACCCCGATCGGAATGCTGGAACCCGCGAAGAACGGCAGCGGATCCTGCAGCCCGACGAATTCCGTCTCCTGGTCGGGGCCGCCGTTCGCCCACTCCTGCGCGGTCCAAAAGAGATTTTCATTATCAGAGCCGAGAGTGGACGGATCCCACATCATCGCCATGTAAATCGCCCCAGCGCTGAGCGGGTAAGGAGGGTAAACAAGTTTGCTGTCCTGTATAGCCACCCACGCTCTTGGCATCGTTGAGTACTCCCGAGCCCAATAACGGGTAAGCCGGATTCGCGATCGAGGGCTGCGCGTACCATTTCCCTGCGTACCAGTTCTCGAAAATATTCGTACCCGGGATGAAGAAGGTATTCGTCAGCGCAATATCTAGGTCTTGGTCCATGGTTATCGTCGGATAGGCCGCCCATTGCGTATTGGAATTGTACATAAAGCGTTCGTTCCACAAGGGCGTCGTGGCGAAGCTGTCGGTCTGGGCCACGAACCAAAGCGCCTGTGAAAGATCGTCGTTCTGGTCGGTCGGAGTCAGATCATCGCTCGTATGGAACGAGGTCAGCAGGTAGTGCTTGCTGTCGTTGCCGGTCTGCAACACGGGAGCGTTCGAAATCCGAGAATCGAACAAGTTGATTCGGCAACTGCCGCTCGTACACGTGTCATGTTCTGCAAAAGGTTGCGCAAAGTAAAAGTCGGAGGCCACCCCGTTGGTCGGACTCATGAGCTCCGTATTGCCGGGTCCGACTCCGACTATGTTGCCGCTCGAGTTGAGCGCCTTAACCTTGACAAACTTGAATGCGCCTGAAACCCCGAACGGTCCCGACGCGACCAGAAGCATATTCTGCCCGGCGGTGCCGCTGACATCGCGCGAGGGCCGCGTGCCAAACCAGCCATTGCTGTCGGATGGTCCTAGTTCTGGAATTGCGTGCAGATTCGCCGGGTGCGTCGCCAGGGCGGAATGAGGAATCAGCAGAAGCTCGTCATTATTCGTATCGGCGGTTGTTCCACCTGCGCTGAAGCACGAGACGCCGATAACTGCCCAGTCCTGGTTGTAACCGAGGATCGGCTGGTCAGGAAAGGGAAAGGCCGGGTTGGGCACGCTGCAGAAGTGATTAAAGACGTACTCAGTCCAACCCTGGGTTGCGTCGCTGGTGTTGGAGATTGCGAAGTACAGGTCGCCGTCAGTCGGCGCGGACGGGTTCTGGATCGACAACGTAGTTGCCAGCCAACGCTGAGAGAGCGGCTCGAAAGCGATCTGAGTGTCGGTCAGTTCATTCTGAGCCGGCGGCGAATTCGCTGCCCAGAACGTTGCGAGGCTCTGTGGAAAGCCGGCTTGGACCGTCCCCGTCTTGTTGAAGACCCAGATGCCCTCGTTCAGAAGCTCGACAAACTGCGTACTCGAGACGTCGGTGGCGACATCGGGCGGCTGGCCCGTGTTGCACGCATCGCCCCCGCCGGCGACGAAGTTTGGGCCAAAGGGGCCTATCGAAGAATTTGTATTCAACGACTGCGGGCCGCTGGAGTCGTTTGATTCTGAGGGCAGGACGGGCGGCGGCATGCGCCGCGGATCGTCGGGCGGCGGCGGCGTATCGGTCGGCATCGGCGAGCCTGACATCTGCCGCTCCCGAGACTCTCTGATCTCCTGCATGAGCGCATACAACTGAGCGCAGTCGCGCCACGAATTCCACGCCGCGCTCTTCGCCGCCTCTGGCGGCATATCTTTATTTAACAACGGCACATGTTGATAATTCGCATCAGCAATCCTCTGACACTCAGCTCGTACGCGAACCCATTGATCCGGCTGCATGTTCACCTCCGGTGGCAGGCTCTCCGGAAGACTGATCGGTATGTGGCCATCCGGACCCGGAGTCACCACGGGCGTCGGCGTGATGACAGCCCGCGGCAACTGTTTTACGGGCGAATAATAGACGCCCTGCTTAGTGCACCAGCCGGCAAAACCATAATCGCTTGAGTCCATCGGTGCGTTCGCCGCGCTCAAATCCGCGACTTCCTGGCAGCGTTTGTGGTACTTCTCCCAAAGCTCGGCAGGCCAGCCGGAAGGCGCCGCCGCAGGCCACTTGATTGGCACGTGGACGGTGGGAGCGCCGCTTGGCGAAGGTTCCTGCGCCCGCGCCAGAACGATCGTCAACAGCGCCATTCCGAGCAAAGATGTTGCCGCCAAGATCCACAGCCGCATATAGCCCCCGTCGCGCGTCTCTATGATTCTCCCGCTCTAGCGCAATAGTGCTAGGGGGGGAACCACCGCGCCCTCACGTGGTTGAGGCTCCGCCGGCATCACCGAGCCCACCAGATCGCAGAACAGAATCGTCAGATGCCGCCGCTCCCCGACGACTGCACCCTCACGTGCTTGAGGCTCGGCCGCCGCGGGCGCGCCAGCCTCGAGAGGGCGGCGCATTGCGAGCAAAACCTGGCGCTTGCAGAATTCTCGAACGCGCACTGCCGGCAGCGCTGATTAAGCGGCGTCGCGCACTGGTTGCAGAAGCGTGCGCCTTCGAGGTTATCGAACTGGCAATTCGCGCAGCGCACTTGAAAGCCTCTTGCGCAGGGCATCGAACCAAAACACCGTCGGCCTGCGCCCCGAATCCGACGGTCAAAACGGCGCTGACGTTATCTTAGGCGGACTGAATCGATTTGCAATCGTTATGTTCAGGATTGTGCTGGGCGCATGGCGTCGGCTACCAGATTCGGCGAACGGCTCCGCCATCTGCTAAGCTTCGCGATAGCGCATGGAACGAGAACGCATCATAGGATTTTCTTTTTTTGCGCTGCTCGCGTTCATAACCTACGAATTCTACCTGGTTATCTCGCCGTTTCTGATCGCGATCACCTGGGCGATTCTGTTGGCTTTCATTGCCCACCCGGCGATGATCGCGCTCAATCGGAAAATCAAGAGCCGGTCTACCTGCGCACTGATCCTTACGCTCGTCTTGGTCCTGGGAGTGATACTGCCGACGGTCTGGCTTTCGACTCATCTTGTGGTCGAGGCCCAATCCCTCTATGCCGACCTGTCGCATCTGACTCCCGTACAGCGGGTATCGCAGGGCAGCCATTGGATTCGCGGGACACGGGCCGGCATGTGGCTCGATGACATGCTTGTGCGGCGCGGCCTGAGTCTTGAAGACGAAATCGATTCCGGGGCTACCCAGGGAGCGAAAGCCATCAGCGAGCTCATGCTTAAAAACAGCGTCGCCGTGGCCGGCGGGATCGCGGTTTTTCTCTTCCACTTTTCCATGACGCTGATTACTTTCTTCTATCTCTTGCGTGATGGCGAGAGCTATTACGAGATTCTGCGCGACCTTACACCGCTGCGCGACGAGGACAAGACCGCAGTCTTCGAGACACTCCAGCTCACGCTCTCCTCGGTGATGCGCGGGCTGATGTTCTCCTCCCTGCTCGACGGAATCGCGCTGGGACTGAGTTATCTCGTGCTGGGCGTGCCCTACTGGGCGTTGCTCGCGATCCTCAGCGCGGTCGCCGGGCTGCTGCCGGTGGGCGGGACGGCGCTGGTTTGGATACCCGCGGCGGGGTACCTGCTCTATTCGAGTGGTTGGGTCGCGGCCATAATCCTCACTGTGTGGGCGGCGCTAACCCTCGCGGTGGTCGATAACGTGATCAAACCTCTCTTGATGGGTCATGGCAGCGGGCTGCCGACGATCGCGCTGTTTTTTGGTCTCGCCGGCGGCATTGAGGCCTACGGCCCATTGGGGATTTTTGCCGGCCCGGCAGTGATCGCAGTGCTTGCCGCCCTGCTAAAAGTCTATCGTCGCACGTATGTAGCCGAGGAACCCGTCATCGTTGTGCCCCCGCCCGAAATTGGCTCATCGCTTCGCGAGCGTAGGCGCAAATTGAAAGAGGCGCTTGCCGGTCCGAGATGGCGGCGCTTGGGTCCGAAAGGCTAAATTCCTGCCTGTGATGGACCACGCGAGGGAAAAGCAGGCGCTCTCGATTATCGATCGCCTGCGCCGCGGAGGCTTTGCCGGCTATTTCGCCGGCGGCTGTGTGCGCGATCGGATACTCGGTGTTGCCGCCAAGGATTACGACATCGCGACCGATGCGCGTCCCGAGGTGGTCGAGGGTTTGTTCGACAACACTGTCGCAGTGGGCTCGCGCTTCGGCGTTATCGTGGTTGTGATCGGCGACGATCATTTTGAAGTCGCCACCTTTCGCGCCGACGCCGAGTATCACGACGGCCGCCGCCCCTCCGCGGTGCGCTTCGGCACGCTCGAGGAAGATGCCCGCCGCCGCGACTTCACGATCGGCGGGATGTACTACGATCCCGCCGCCGATCGCGTGATCGATCTGGTCGGCGGCCGTCGCGACTTGCGCCGCGGCGTGATCCGCGCGATTGGGAATCCTGCCGAACGCTTCGAGGAGGACCATTTGCGGATCCTGCGCGCGGTGCGCTTCGCTGCGCGCCTGGACTTCGCGATAGCAACAGAAACCTGGGACGCGATGCGGCAGCACGCGCCGTCCGTTGAGCGCATCGCCGCCGAGCGGATCGGCGACGAGCTGGTTAGAATCATGACCGAGGGCGACGCGGCGCGCGGCCTTGATCTGCTGGTTGAAAGCGGTCTCGCGGCGGTGGTGCTGCCCGAGGTGCTCCCGCTCGCTGACTGCCCGCAACCGCCGAATTTCCATCCGGAGGGCGACGTTTACCGTCATACCCGCCTGATGCTCTCGATGCTCGAAGCGGGCTGCGCTGAGACCCTTTCCTTCGCCGCGCTGCTCCACGATATCACGAAGCCTCAATGTCTCGCGGTCGCCGCAGACGGCAAGATGACCTACTACGGCCATACCGAGCAGGGCGCGGAGGTCGCGCGCGAAATCCTACGGCGGCTCAAGCGTCCGCGCGCGGTGCAGGAGCGAGTTGCCTACCTCGTGCGCGATCATCTGCGGATGTGCATGGCGCCGCGGATGCGGCCGGCGACGCTCAAGCGGATGCTTGCCGAAGACGGCTTCGACGAGCTGCTCGAACTCTCGCGCCTCGACACCCTCGCCTCGAGTTCTAATCTCGGCTTCTACCACTTTTGTCGGAACGCCCGCGCGCGCATGAGCGTCGAGGAGATTCGTCCGCGCCCGCTGATTGGCGGTGACGATCTAATCGCGCTCGGTTTGATTCCGGGGCCGGACTTCAAACAAATCCTCCGGCAGGTCGAGGACCTCCATCTGGACGGCGCCCTGACCACGCCGGAAGAAGCCCTCCGCTTCGTGCGCGAGCATCACGCGCCGCGCAGCGACGCCGAACGTTGATTCGCGCCGTTGGCATCCGCAAACGTTTCGGGCGCACGCTCGCTCTCGACGGGGTTGACTTTATTGCGCACGGCGGCGAGATTCACGCCCTGATCGGCGAGAACGGCGCCGGCAAGAGCACTCTCGTTAATATCCTCGCCGGACGCCTTGATGCCGATGGCGGCGCGATCGAGCTCGATGGCGTCGCGCTCCGTGAGCGTACGCCGGCGGCGATGTTGCGCGCCGGCGTCGCCGCGGTGTTTCAATCGCCGATGCTCTTCGAGGGCATGTCGTGGGAGGAGAATCTGGCGTTCGGCGGCGCAAGCCGATCGGGCCTGCGACTCGATCTGATTGACGTCGCCGCGGGCGCGAGCCGGATCGCGCGCGAACTCGGCTTCGGTCTGCCCGCTGCCGGTGCATTGATTGCCGAACTCTCGATCGCCGCGCGGATTCGTCTCGAGATCGTCCGCGCGCTTAATTTTCGTCCACGCGTGCTGATTCTCGACGAGCCGACCAGCGTCCTTGCCCCGGCTGAACTTGTCGCCTTCCTCGCGATGCTGCGCCGGCTGCGCACCGACCGCCGGGCTGTGATTATTGTGACCCACAAGCTCGGCGAGGCGCTCGCTGTCTCCGACCGTTTCACGGTGCTTCGCGCCGGCGTAAAAGTCGCCGAAAGAACCCCCACGGAGACCAGCGCCACCGAGCTTGCTCGCCTGATGGTCGGCGAACTCACGACGCCGAGCCTTATCGCGCCGGTGCGCTCCGAAGCGCACACGGTTGTGCTGGCGCTCGAAAATATCGTCTGCCAGCGCGACGGCCGCCGCGTCCTCGACGCTCTCTCTCTCTCACTCGCGGCGGGTGAGATCGTCGGCATCGCGGGCGTTGACGGCAACGGTCAGGACGATCTCACCGAGCTGCTCGCCGGCGTGATCGCGCCCAGCGCGGGAAAGCTGCGCCAAGCGGGCGAGGGTGCGGTCGCGGTGATCCCGCGTAACCGCGACATCGACGGTCTGATCCTCGAGATGCCGCTGTGGGAAAATCTGCTGCTCGCGCGCGTGTTGCGTCGGCGCTTCACTCTTGCGATGGGACTTCTGCGCCGGCGAGCCGCGATCCGCTTTTGCGCTGCCCTCCTGGAGCGCTTTGCGATCCGCGCGCCGAGCCCAGCGGCGCCCGCCGCCACGCTCTCGGGCGGCAACCGCCAGCGCCTGATGGTTGCGCGCGCGCTCGCCTGCGCCTCGCAGGTGATCGTCGCGCATGACATCTCGCGCGGACTCGATTTGCGCGCCACTGCCGAAGTTCATCGGCGGCTGCGCGAGTACGCGGCGGCGGGCGGCGCGGTACTCCTGCTCTCGAGCGACCTCGACGAGTTGCTGGCGCTGTGCGGACGCCTCTGGGTGATCAGCCGCGGCCGCCTGGTCGAGGTTGGCGCAAGTGATCGCAATCCCGAACAGCTCGGCCTGCTGATGTCGGGCGCGGCCGCATGAAACTTGGCGCGCTCGCGGCTCCGCTCGCCGCGATCATCCTCGCCGGACTCCTGGTGACGCTGGTGCTGATCGCGCTCGGCGCTGCGCCCGCGATGGTCCTTGCGGCGCTCGCCGATGGCGCATTCGGTAACAGGCTGGCTTGCGTCGACACGCTGGTCAAAGCGACTCCACTGCTCTACTGCGCGCTCGCCGTCGCGATCGCCTTCGAGGGCGCACTCTGGAATATCGGTGCCGACGGCCAGTTGATCGTTGGCGCCCTAGCCGCCGGCGCCTGCGGACCACGACTCGGCGGATGGCCGCATCCGGCGGCGATCCTTGTGATGTTGCTGGCGGGCGCGCTGGGCGGCGCGCTCTGGGGCGCCTTCGCCGGCTGGCTCCGCGCGCGCCGCGACGTCAACGAAGTGATCAGCACGATCATGCTGAATTTTACCGCAGCGCAACTTCTGAGCTGGGCGGTCCACGGACCCTTGATGGAAGCGTCGGGTGCTTTTCCCGAGAGCGCCCCAATCGCGGCGAGCGCCGAACTCCATCATTTCCTCCCGCCAAGCCGTCTCAATCTCGGGATGCTGCTCGCGGTTTTACTCGCAGTCGCCTGTTACGTCTTTTTGTTTCACACCGCAATGGGTTTTGAATTGCGTGCGCTGGGCCGCAATCGCCGCGCCGCCGCCTGGTTCGGAATTTCCGCGAAGCGTCTGACGATCATGACGCTGACCTTGAGCGGTGCGCTCGCGGGCCTCGGTGGCGCAGTCCACGTCGCCGCGGTCACCGATCGGCTATACGAATCGTTGTCGCCCGGATGGGGTTACGAAGCGATCGCGGTCGCGCTGGTCGCGCAGCTCAATCCGCTCGCGATTATCCCCTCGGCAATCTTTTTCGGCGCGCTCGATAACGGCGCGCAATCGATGCAGCGCACCGCCGGAGTCTCGCCCGTGCTGGTGCAGGTGATTCAGGCGCTGGTGATTATCCTGTTGCTCGCTTTCGATCGTCTCGGGCTGGGCCGCCAAGACTACGACGCGGGATCGGCGAGCCGAGGGCCGGAAGGCGAATCCTGCGGGGAAATTCTCAATGTTTGAAAGTTTCCTTGCTTCCACCGTCGCGATGACGACGCCGATTCTGCTCGCCGCGCTCGGCGAGCTGCTGGTCGAGAACAGCGGAGTACTCAACGTCGGGATCGAGGGCGCGATGTTGAGCGGGGCGTTCTTCGGCTTCGCCGCCGCCTGGTTCAGCGGGAGCATTATCATCGGGATGCTTGGTGCGGTCGCGGCTGGCGTGGCGCTCAACGCGATCCTTGCGATCCTCGTCGTCAATCTGGCGGTCAATCAGGTCGTCGCAGGCACCGCGCTGGATATTTTCGCGCTCGGGTTGACCGGCGTGGCCTATCGGCGAATCTTCGGCGTGACCGGTCAAGCCGTCACGGTCCACGCGCTGGGGCCGCTCGCGCTCGGACCGCTCGCTCGTCTCCCGTTGATCGGCCGGCCGCTGTTCGATCAGAACCCACTGGGTTATCTGGCCTTCGCGCTCGTCCCCATCCTCGGTTACGGTCTGCGCCGCACCCGCTATGGACTCCGTATCCGCGCCGTCGGTGAGCGGCCCGAAGCGGCCGATGCTCTGGGGCTGCGGGTTTTCCGTCTGCGCTGGACGATGATCCTGATTGCGGGCGCGCTGGCCGGGCTCGGCGGCGCCTATCTGACGCTCGCCTACGCCAACACCTTCGTCGAGGGGATTTCCAATGGCCGCGGTTTCGTCGCCCTGTCGGTGGTCATTGTCGGCCGCTGGCGCGCCTGGGGGGTCGCCGCCGCTTCCCTCCTGTTCGGTGCCGCGATCGCGATGCAGTTCACCTTGCAGGCCGCGGGCACTGCTATTCCCTATCAGTGCTTTCTCGCCACGCCGTATCTGTTAACCCTGCTGGTGCTCGCGGTGGTCGGCGGACAGGCGCGCGCGCCCGGCGCCCTCGGCGAGCCCTACCGCCGTCCGTGACGAGCGCGCAATCAAGAAGGCGTCTCAACTATTCTGATTGAAAAAGACCGAGCAGTTTTGGCAAACTTTGTCGATTCGAGCATCGGCGCTGAGCAACTTCTCTTTCGGAGCCCTATGAGCAGTCCGACGAAAGCACGCAAATCAACCAAACAATTAACCGGCGGCTGCGCCTGTGAAGCGATTCGCTACACGCTGACCGCCGCGCCACTAATTGTTCATGCCTGCCACTGCCGCGATTGCCAACGTCTTACCGGCAGCGCGTTCGTGATCAATCTCTGGATGGAGCGAAAGTTCGTCGAAGGCGCCGACGCAAAGCTTAAATCGTTCAAGCTGGCGGGCGGCACGGGCAAACCTCATGAGGTGTTCTTTTGCCGAGATTGCGGGGTTTATCTCTGGAGCGTCTATTCCGGCGCGCCGGGTGATTTCCTGTTCGTCCGCGCCGGCACCCTGGACGATCCGCGCGCGGTCACGCCCGACGTCCACATCTTTACGCGCAGCAAGCTGCCATGGGTCAGGCTGCCGACCGACGCTCCGGCGTTTAACGCTTTTTATCCGATCGCCAAAGTCTGGTCTGCCGAAAGTCTCGCGCGACTGCGTCAAAAACCGCGCAGAATAGTCCGCGCAGCGGCGACGGCGCCTAGCGGCTGAGGTCGTGATCGCGGACCTGAACTTGGAACCCGCCGTGCGCGAGCCGCGTCTGCAGCTCGCGCGCGATTACCGGCGAGCGATGACGCCCGCCCGTGCAGCCGATACCAATCGAAAGATAGCTCTTACCCTCGCGCCGATAGAGCGGAATCAGAAATTCGAGCAATTTGCCGACGTCCGTGAGGAAGCGGCGCGCCTCCGGATGAGACATCACGTGGCCATGCACGCGCACGTCGGCGCCGTCGAGCGCCCGTAGCTCAGGAACGAAAAACGGGTTCGGAATGAAGCGCGCGTCGAAGACCAGATCCAGTCCCATTGGATTCCCGTACTTGTAGCCGAACGAGATCAGGGTTATCGCCATGCGCTCGCCGCGCGGGTCGCCCATCACGGACGCGGTGATGATCTCGCGCAGCTCGTGCACGGTCGTGGCCGTTGTATCGATTACGCGGGTGGCGCGATCGCGCATCTCGGCCAGCGCCAGGCGCTCGCGCCCGATGCTGTCGCCGATGCTGCGGCCGCTCTCCGCTAGCGGATGCGGCCGGCGGCTCTCGGAATAGCGCCGCGCCAGCACCTCGTCGGCGGCGTCGAGAAACAGTATCTCCGGGACGAAGCCCTGGCGCTCGAGTTCGTCGAAAGTCCCGGGCCATTGCGGGAAAAACAGCCGTTCGCGCGGGTCGATCCCTAGCGCCACCCGATCGGTGTCCGGCTTGTGCGCCGCGGCTAACCGCAGCACGTTGAGCGCCAGCGCTACCGGCAGATTGTCGACGCAATAAAAACCCAGGTCTTCGAGCACGCGCATCGCCGACGAGCGGCCCGAGCCGGCCACGCCGGTAACGATGATCAGGCGGATCTTTTTTGCGGATTTCGCTGCCGCCCGCGCCGCCTTTCCGCTGGCATCGCCGTCGCGCTTGGGTTTCGGCCGCACTTTAGCGGCGGACTTGGATTTGGCCCGGGCCTTGTCCGCGGACTTGTGCCGGGACTTGCGCTCGCGCTTCGACATCAGGCCGGCGCTCTCACGCCGCTCTCAGTCCCAGCCCCCCGATCCGTCATACGCGACGCCTAGTACCTCGCGTCTTCCTCGACGATCAGCTTGTAGATCTCGTCAGCGTCGCGCGCCCCGAGCAGATGCTCACGGAAGGCGTTGTCGCGAAACAGGCGCGAGACGCGCGCGAGCGCTTTGAGGTGCAGGCTGGCCGAGTCCTCCGGCGCGACGAGCAGAAAAAACAGATTCGTCGGTTTGCCGTCGAGCGAGTCGAAATCTACTCCGCCCGCAGCGCGCCCAAAGACACCGACGATCTGCTTGACGCCGCGGACCTTGCCATGGGGGATCGCGATGCCGTCGCCGATCGCGGTCGAACCCAGTCGCTCGCGCTCGTTCAACACGGCGTTGAGCTCCGCCAGGTCGACCTCGCGCCGCTTCGCCACAAAGCAGGCCGCCAGCTCATTGAGAATATGCGGCTTGTCGCGCCCGCTGAGACTCGGCAAGACCATCTCGGGCGTCAAGACTTCGGTAATTTTCATAATTTCAGCGGCGCGCCGCGCGATGCTCCTCGGCCTGCGTCATGACCTCGCCGGTCGAGAGCGTGCGCGTCCTGCGGCTTTTGCTGCGGCCCACGCGGCTCTCTAGTTGGCCGCAAATTTTAGCGGTCAGCAGGTCGATCACCGAGTAGAGATCCTTGGTTTCTTCCTGCGCCGTTACTGCGAGACGCCCGGATTTCAGCGTCGCCTCGCCGAACTGCCGGTACTTGTCCACCGCGAGAATCAGATGGATATGGGCGGGCCGCTGCAGGTGCTTCGCGACATGCGCAAACTTGCGCTCGGCATACAGCCGCAGCGCCGCGCTCGCCTCCATATGACGGAACGTCACCTCGACCGTGATGATCGGGCCGACCAGTCGCTCCACCCGCCGCGCCTTGCGCGTCGCTGCCCGTGTCCGCTTACCCTCGCTTGGTATGCTTCTCATCTCTGACCTCCCCGGAGAATTTCAGAGTCGTTTGCGACGGCTCGAGGGCAGGATGCCGAGCGCCTGCCGGTACTTGGCGACGGTGCGGCGCGCGATGTTAATCTGGCTTTTGCGGCCCAGCACCTCCGCGATCGCCTGGTCGGACAGCGGACTTCCCTGCCCCTCGCCGCCGACCAGCTCGCGAATCTTTTCCTTCACGGCTTCGGCGCTGACGTCGTCGCCGTCGGTGGCCTTCACGCCGGAGGTGAAGAAGAATTTGAGTTCAAAAATACCCTGCGGCGTATGCGCGTACTTGTTAGCGGTCGCGCGGCTGATGGTCGATTCGTGCATCTCGATGTCTTCCGCGACATCTTTCAGCACCAAGGGCCTGAGCTGACTGATGCCGTGCTCGAAAAAGCCGCGCTGAAATTTAACGATCGAGTTCGCGACCTTTGAAATGGTCTGCTGGCGCTGAAAGATTGATTTGACCAGCCATCGCGCCGAGCGCATGCGCTCCTGTAGGTATTCCTTGGTTGACGCCGCGACCGCGCTGTCGTTGAGGATGCGTTGATAGTAATTCGCCAGACGCAGACGGGGAACCGCGCTTTCGTTGAGCGTCACGATGAAGTCGTCGCCCACTTTCTGGATATAGACGTCGGGCACGATGTAGGTGGGCTCCGCGCCGCCGTAATCCCGCCCCGGCTTGGGTTCCAGCAGCGCGATCGCCTTGGCGGCTTCGCGCACCATATCGAGCGGAACCGCAAGTTCCTTCGCGATCTCGGCGTAGCGATGTTTTTCCAGCAGATCGAGGTGCTTCTGGACGACGCGCGCGGCCAGCGACTCTTCCATGCCGTGGTTGCGCAACTGCGCGAGCAGGCATTCGCGCAAATCGCGCGCGGCCACGCCGGGCGGGTCCAGAAGCTGCACCCGCTTCAAGACCTGCTCGATGCGCTCGACCGTGGTTTCGAGCTGAGTCGCGAGCTGCTCAAGCGGAGTCTCTAGATAGCCGTCATCATTGAGGTTGTAGATAATGGTGGCGCCGAGCCGTTGCGCCTCAGCGTCGAGATTCGACAACCGGAGCTGCCACATCAGATGGTCTTCGAGCGAGGTCCGGCGCGTCAGCGTGTTTTCGAGCGCTTGGCGCCGATCATCGTCGTCACTCGGAGCCTCGCCGTCCTGCCAGTTGTTCGAATAGTTCTCGAGGTATTCACGCCAATCGAGCCGCTCGATTGAGGGGTCCAAAGTCTCTGCGGCGGCGTCGGGCGCCTCGGCGACGGCGATCGGTTCGACCGGCGGCGCAGCCTCGGCGGGATCCCATTCGGAGGCGTCACCGCTGCCGGGCTCGGGCTCCGGCGGCAGCGGCTCACCTTCGGTCGAGGCGAGCTCCGCGCCTTCATCGGCGTTTGCGGCAGTTTCGCCCACGCTTTGATCGAGCGGTTCGAGCAGCGGATTCGAATCGAGCTCACTCTGCACGATCGCTTCGAGCTCAGGCAGCGAGAGCTGCAGTATCTTGATGGCCTGCTGGAGCTGCGGCGTCATCACGAGTTGCGCGCGCAACTCGGTCCGCAGGTTATGCATAATCTTCAGTTCAGGGGCCATACGCGAAACCGCCGTCTATTGCTGCTGTGATCCTACCTTCTGATTATCGCTAGTTTTCGACTCGCGAGGAAAGACTATAGCTTTGACTCCGCCCTCAACTTCGCTCTTGCTGGTGTCGGTATGGACCGTAATCTTTGTTCCGCTAATCTGATCATTGCCGTCGTGGCAGACCGGGCTGCCGGTCAGAACCACGGTATGCGCCGCTTGGTTCTGGACCGTGTGATCGGAAGTGCACCACTGGGTTCCCTGGCTCATCCGCACGTCGCCGTCAGCGACCATCTCCTGAACTTCGTGGAAGTCCTTGCCGTATTTCACGTTGAGCGTCTTGCTGGTGAGTTGCCCGTCCGCCTGCGTCGCATGGACGTGGCCGACGAACGTCACGGTGTTGCCCTTGTAGTCGAGCGCCAGCGAATCGGAGTGGATATTTACGGGGCCACGATTCTTGGTGTTGTCAAAAGCTCCGAAAGGGCCCCCGGTCGCTCCTTTGTTGTCTTTGTCATCCGAGCTTGAAGCGGCAGCAGGGGTCGCCTGCGGGGCTGCTTGAGCGATCGCCGCGCGGAGACCGATTGTCAGGCCAATCACCGGAAGGGCGAACTCAGCGAGGATCGCAACGGTCAGACCCAGCCCGGCCGCATCACTAGGAAGCCTTCGCTTTATCACTTTTCTCCTTCGGAAGGATTCGGGTGTTGACCTCACTGCGCAGCTCGAAGAGCTGGGCGTTCGGATGACCGCTCATCCCGATCCCGGTTACCACCATATCCGGAGCTTCGATCTTGACCGGACCGTCCGCGTCAATTCGATCCTTATCGGGCGCAAAGGTGGCTTCGCTGGTGGTCAGAACAAAGTCGCCGTAATGCATCACGAGAGCGCCACTCATATTAGCCTGAATAATATGGCTCCCATTCATTTTAAGTTTGGCTAAATTTGCGGTGAGATCAACCCGCTTGCCGTCTTTCGCAATCATCGAAAGCTCCGGGTTGACCAGAATGATGGCGGTTTTGTCATCCGAATAGCTCGCGTCCTTAGCCTTCAGGACCCACTGGCTCTGATCGCCTTTCATCTGCGTCCAGCGGAAATTGTGTGCATGCAGAAGTGATCCGGGCGCGATCCCAACCGCCGCTTTGACCAGCTTCTCTCCGGCCGTCCGACGACGCACAACCAGGACCGTAACGATCAGCAGCAGAGCCAAGGCGATTGCGCCGATTCCGCCGAGCAGCTTCGCGATCCGCCGCGGACTCATCGCAGAGTTTCCACCGATCGGAAGCTAGCAGCAGAGGTTTTCAGTGTAAACCGAACTGTCGATGGGGGCAGCGTCTAAAAGCCGAGCAGAGACTGAACGTCCGCAGCGTTGCCGCCAGTCGCCCGCGCTGCTCGATCCTGCTCCTCCCGCGCGAGCGCGAAACCGTATTTGCGGCGCAGCCGATCGAAGATCATGCCGAGATGATCGTCGTAGGCGCGCGGCGCATAGGCGCCGCGCACGTAATAATCGTCGATTCGCGCCGCTTGCGCGGGAAAAGCTTTACGCGCGAAGGGCAGGAAGCGGCGCGCGGCGGCCGGCTTGAGGAACAGCGATCGCCACCAGACTGCTGACGCGCCGAAGCGTCGCGCATTCTGGATTACGCGCTCGATCGCCGCCGGGTCGTCGGTGATTCCTGGAATCATCGGCATCATCAGGAGGTTGCAGCGGATTCCCGCGCCACTCAGCTCCCGAAGTGCGTGCAGACGCAACGACGGGCGCGGCGCGCGCGGCTCGAGGGCGCGTTGGAGCCGTCGATTCAGCGTAATCAGCGAAAAATTGACGCTCAGCTGCGAGCGCTGATTGATGCTCCGCAGCAGATCGAGGTCGCGCGTGATCAGCGACGACTTGGTGGTGATCGACAGGTTCAGCCCACCCAGCCGCGCGAAGACTTCGAGCATCGCGCGCGTCAGCCCGAATTTTCGCTCCGCCGGCTGATACGGATCGGTGGCAGTGCCGAGCGCGATCTGATCGGTGCCTATCGCGGTCCGTGCGAGGTTGCGCGCGAGCGCCTCGGCGGCGCCACGCTTGACGAAAATTCGCCGCTCGAAAGCCATCGGGTCGCGCTGATCGAGAAACTCGTGGGTGTAGCGCGCGTAGCAATAGACGCAGCCGAACTCGCATCCGCGATAAGGGTTAATCGTCCAGCGGAAGGGCATCCCTGGACTGTTGCAGCGATTGAGAATCTGCTTTACCGGCATCTCGACGAACTCGACGTCGCGCAGACGGGTGCGCGCGGCGGCAGTCGCCGGCAACAGGGAGAGCTTTGACGCGGCATTCATCGAATCACCGCGTCCAGTTTCGCTATTTTTTCGCTAAAGAGTCAAGGGCTGAGTCATTTCAAGGCAGCGCGACGAGGTCGAAGGCCGGGGGGAGCTTTTCGGCGACAATCGCCACGGTGTCGTCGCGTTCGTCCATTCTGATCACGGTCCCGTCGCTGAGTGCGCCGAACAAAATCCGCTCATCGCCGGGCTGTGCGATCAGCCGCATCACCATCCCGCGGGTCGGATAGACGTTGCCGTCAGCCTGCGCGATCGGCGTGAAGCTGACGCCGTGGTCGGTGCTGCGGTACATCAGGGCGTTGGCGCCAATTTGATCCATCGACCAGGTCGGAGGCGGACCGCCGGCCGCAGCCGTGTAGATGATGCCGCCGGGGAGGGGGAGCAGCGGCACGACATACGGGCGGCCGAGCCCTTTCAGCAGCGTCCAGGCCGCGCCGCCGGTCGTCGAGACATAAAAGCCACCGCCGGTGGTCGCATAGAGACGATGCGGATCGTTCCGGTCGGCGGCGAGGCAGTGGATGTCGGCGTAGATATTCTGGCTGAGCGGCTCGAAGCTCCGGCCGCGATCGCGCGAGCGGAAGGCGCCGCCTTCCTCGACGCCGACGTAGATCGTATTCGCGTCGTGCGGATTGAAACTGATCGAGCGGACGTGCGGAATGTGCGGCGGCTGGGGAAAGGTCCAGCGGTCGCGGCCGGGCAGCTTGAGAAAGCCCAGGCACTCGCGGAAGCTGCGGCCCGCGTCCTCGCTGCGCAACAGACGCGCGTTCGAGGCCCCGACGAAAACTTCGCCGGAACGATCGGGGGCCGCGGCGAGCGCCCAGACCTCTTCGTCGCGCGCGATGCCCGGAGTGATGTCGCGCCAGCTCCGTCCACCGTCGTCGGAGAGCGCCAGCGCGCCCTTGCCGCGCGCGCTGCCCGCTTGCGCATTGTGGATCGAGCCGGCATAGAGCAGATTCGGTTTGGCGCAATCCTGCGCGAGGCACCAGACCGAGGGCGGATCGGCCGAGACCATCCGCGGCGTCGCCCCGCGATCCGGATCAAGGATTACGATACCCTTGGCAGTTCCCACGCATAGCCGCATCGCGCTCACCTCCCGATCGCGACCCGCTGGCCGCGACGCTCCTCCCAACCACAACCTGCGCTCCGAGGCCAAACCTATCCGATTCGTGAACAGAATTCAGCGCGCCGAGGGAAGCCCTTTTTCCGCCAAATCCTTTGGAAGTCTTCGCCCTCTTCTTACTCTGAGAGACTCGAACGGGATAGTCAAAAACTCGCATCCCTGCGAAAGCGACGAGTCAGCCCAGCCCTTTCGCTTCCCTCCAGCAGGAGTTGAACGAGTGCATTTAATTCCGGCAAGCATTATTTGCTATCCCCCAGGAGCGCTCTCATCATCAAGTAATGAATCGGAGGCTCAAGAATCCGGGATTTCCTCGCCGCGCTCAGAATGACAAAAGTAGAGTAGTGCTACTAGAAGTAGCAAGGTAATTCTGAGAAAGTCTGCGAGCGACGATATAAGAATCAACGTATTTGGCTGCTATTGCGTAAAGTTCCTCAAGTCACTTTCGAGGCGCGCAAGTTCTGGCGCTTTGTCGAGTCGAGGCCGAGTTCGGCGAGGATTTCGTCGGTATGTTCACCGAGGCTGGCGGCGCGGCGGCGGACCCGCGTCGGCGTGCGTGAAAACTTCGCGGCCGGCCCGGTAATCGGCACAGTCTTGCCGTCTTCCTGCTCGACCGGCTGGAGCATCTCGCGTTCGAGAACGTGCGGACTGCGCGCTACTTCCGCATAGGTGCGGACGCCGGCGACGGGGACCCCGGCTGCGGTCAAGGAGCGCTCGACCTCCGCGATCGGTTGCGTTTTCATCCAGGCGGCCACGGCAGCGTCGGTCTCCTTGACGGAATGATGGCGCGCTTCCATCGTCGCGAAGCGCGGATCGTCGATCATGTCGAGACGCCCGATAATTTTCGCCAGTGCGCGCCAATGGGGTTCGAGCAGCACGGCGAGGAAGACGTGGCCGTCGGCGCATTCAAATGCATTGACCGGGGCGCTGAACAACGAGCCGTTGCCGAGCCGCTGCAATGGGAAACCGATCGCGCCCAGGGTCAGATAGCCGTTGGATTGAAATAAAATCGAATCCATCAGGGAGACGTCGATATGCTGTCCCTCGCCGGTCTGATCGCGATGGCGGAGCGCGGCGAGCGCGCTCAAGGCGCCATGCAGTCCGGCCAGGTCGTCGCCTAGATAGGTGGCGCAGCGGACCGGCCCGCCGTCGGCGGAGCCGTTGAGCGACATGAAGCCCGAGGCCGCTTCCGCGACGGGATCGTAGCCCGGGCGGTCGTGATCCGGACCGAAGAGGCCGAACCCGCTGATCGATACATAGATGATGTCCGGCTTGACCGCACGGCAGTGGTCGTAGCCGAGGCCCCATTTATCGAAGGTGCCGGGACGAAAGTTCTGGACCACGACGTCGGAACGCGCGGCGAGGCCGAGAAAAATTTTGCGTCCCTCGGCGCTGCGCAAATCCAGCGTCAGGCTGCGCTTGTTGCGGTTGACGGTCGCGTGCAGAAAGCTGACGGTGCTGCCTTCGCCGGTCACAAACGGCCGGACCCGGCGGCCGACTTCGCCTTCGGTCGCCTCCACTTTGATGACGTCAGCGCCGAGATCGGCGAGCACGCATCCGCACATCGGACCGGCCCAACTGGTCGTTGCTTCGAGCACGCGGAGGCCGTGCAAGGGTCCGGTAAGGTCCTTGCGCGCATCGCGATAGAAATCCCGCTTTTCCATCAAGTACTCCTATCGATCGTTATGCGCGGCTCGCTATGCGCGGATATCGCGCGCCGCCAGTGTCAACGCGAGGCGGCCGCGCCAGTAGCCGAAGAAATTTGCGCATTCGAGTTCATGATAGATCGCCCGCTCGCGTTCGCCACGCATCAAAGCCATCGCCATCCGGATCGCGTTACGCGCGAGCTTATCCGGATGATTGTGCGTGCGGCCACCGGCGATCGCGCTGCCCAGCCCGAAGGCGTAGCTCTTGCGACGCAGATAGGCCCGCGTCATCCGTTCGGGCGGAATCAGATGATGGACACGGGCGGCGGGCGCGAAACCCATCGCGCCACCCGCACGCATGATGCGCTCGAACAGCTCGGTATCCTCACCCGACATCGGATTGCCGCCGACGACGCCCAACTCCTCGCGAAAGCGTCCGAAGCGCGCGAAAGTCTCGCGCCGAAATCCGACGTTCGCGCTGAAATAGTTATGAATCGAATCGAGCTGATGCGGCGGTGCGGCCAGCAATTCGGGCACATTGTGCACCGCCAGCTTGATCTGGAGGCTGGGTCCGAGCCATGGCGGCGGCGATGCGCTCCAGCGCGGGATGACCATCCCGCAGACCGCGTCGAGACGCCGACGCTCCATCGCGGCGAGTAACTCGAGCGCCCAGCGCGGCTCGGCCACCGCGTCATCGTCGATGAACAGGATGACGTCGCCGCGCGCTTCGTCCACCGCGCGGTTGCGTGCATAGCTCGAACCTTGTCGCGGCTCAAAGACGCGGCGCATCGGGAACGGCGCCGACACGGCGAAGCGATCGGCGACTGCGGCCGTATCGTCGGTCGAATTGTTGTCGATGATCAAACACTCGGCGGTGAAACCGCCGGGAATTTCGAGCGCCGCGATACTTGCAAGCGTTTCGAGCAGCAGGCGCGAACGATTGTGCGTCGGCGCCGCGATGGTGATGATCCGGTTCACGGCTGATGATGGTCAGAAGGGCTCGAGGTGGCAGATGGCGTCGCGGTGGCAGACCTGACGAACGGTCCGGCGGCCTTGGCTAATGCACCATCGCCAAATGCCAGCTGACTGATTGTCACATAAGGTGAAGCGACCTGCTGCACCGCGGGCGCCACGCTCAGAGTGAAGCCGAAGGGCCGCGATTCGCCGGGCATCAAGGGGGCGACGGGCGCCGTGAAGTCGGTGAATTCGAGCGGCGTGATAATTATCGGATGTTCCTCATGGTCGACCTGTTTCAAATCCTTGCCGCGGCCCTCATACCAGGTTACCGACAGGATCAGTATATCGACGGGCCGATCGCCGGTATTACTTACGTCTCCGAAAATTGCGGGCACCCGGTCCTCTGACATCTTCATCGCGACGTTTTTCAATTTGAGCATCGCCATATATTGATCCATCTCGCCGCGCGAGGCTCGCAGACGTTCCATGCGTCCCAGTTCCTGACTATAACGCGCCGCCAGCCCGGTGCTGCCAGTACCCTCCTGATGGCTCAAATCATCGATCATCGAACGCCACTCGGCGATCGCCTGATCGTAGCGCAGCGCGAAATAATCGTTCATCGCCTGACGATGGCGGTCGACGATGCGATCGCGCGCGGCAAAGCCGGCGACCACGCGCCAACGATGATGTTCCTTCACGAGGAAAATCCGGTCGTCATAGATCCAGCGCGGATAGTTCCCGCGATCGAGCGAGGCTTGCGCGGCGTCGGTGGTGACGCCGCCGCGGCCGACCGCGGCATTGAGGGAGCGCTCCCAGCGCGGCAGGTCCGGCGCCGTGATCCTGACCGGCACGGTTGCGGTGAGGCCGTTGGCGCCGCGCTCCTCGGCGCCCAACTGGTAGTGCGTCAGATGCAGCAGCGGACGAAACCACACCGGGCTGGCGTCGGGCGCGAGCGGGATCTCGGTGAGGAATTCCGGCAGCGCGCGGTCGCGATGGTCATCCTGAGAGAGCAGTTCATAGCAGGCTGGGTAGTTGAATTGCTGGAGATTCTCGAGATAGCGCTCGGCGACGCCGTGCGGCAGGCGGCGCGCACATCCGGCGAGGGCCATCGCGCAGAGCAGTGATGTGAACCACCGCGGGCACCGGCTCATCGTGGATTAAGGCCGGCGGGCATCTGCTTCAGCTCGATCACGTTGCCTTCAGGATCGCGGATATAAATCGAACGGCCGAGGCCGCGCGCACCATAACGAATTTCCGGCTCGCCGAGCACCTCGACGCCGAGCGCGCGCAGATGGCTCGCCGTCTTCGCAAGATCATCGGTGACGACGCCGAGGCAAAAATGATCGACATTGCGGTCAAGTTCGGCTGCCCCATCGGGAGCTGGAATCAGGTCGACCATGCCGGCGCCGGCGCGCAACTGGATCAGGCCGAGATGCTCGACGCGTCGCTCCTCGCGCAGGCCGAGCACGCGCGTGTAGAAGTCCAGCGCCCGCGCCTGATTACGGCATCGGAGCACGACGTGATCGAGTTCCGCGATTGTGAACGGGATAGCCATCGGTGCGCGGGTGCGTGAGGGTTACTGGAGCTCGTGGCGTCGAAGCGCCGGCGAGCTCGCATCACTTTGAGCGGCGTGCGTCGCAGCCGCCGGAAAAAGGTTGTGGACCGCCTCGCTGCGGGCGACGGCGTCATCGACCATCTGTGCGATCTCGAGCATCCCCTCCGCCGCAGTGACTTCCTCCAGGCGCGCGCGGGTCGCGGGATGGGAAGGGACGAACAACGAGCAGCAATCCTCGTCGGGCAGGATGGAGGTCTCGAAGGTGCCGAGGCGGCGCGCCTCGACGATGATCTCGTTCTTGTCCATGCCGATCAGCGGACGGATCACCGGAATCGACGCGGCCTGCTCGATGACCGTCATGTTCTCGAGCGTTTGCGACGCCACCTGGCCGAGGCTCTCGCCGGTGACCAAGGCTTGCGCGCCCATCGCTACGCCCAACGCGCCGGCGATGCGCAGCATGAAGCGGCGATAGAGCACGACGCGCAGGAAGCGCGGCGCACGCGCCACGATCGACCGCTGGATCTCAGCGAACGGCACGAGCATAAGGGTCGAATGGGCTTCGTAACTGGTCAGAGCAGCGGCCAGATCGCGCGCCTTGTCGCGGCTGGCGCTCGAGACCAGCGGGTAGCTGTGAAAATGAATAAAATTCAGGCGCATGCCGCGACGCATCATCCGGTAGGCGGCGACCGGCGAATCGATCCCGCCTGACAACAACACTGCGCCCTGACCGGTCGTCCCCACCGGCAAGCCGCCCGCGCCCGCGAGCTTGCCGCCAGAGACATACGCGCCTTCCGGCAGGATCTCGATTGCTACCACCAGGTCGGGATGCCCGAGGTTAACTTTGAGCCCAAGTTCACGCACGATCGTGGCGCCGAGCGTGCGCTGGATCGCCACCGAGTCGAGCGGGAAGCGCTTCTCGGCGCGGCGCGCCAAAATGCGAAAAGTCAGCTCACTCCCGCAACTCGTCCGGATGAGCGCCTGCGCAGCGGCCAACGCGGCGCGCTCGATGGCGCTGATTTCGAGAGGAACGCGATGGCCGATCGAGAAGTTCTGCAGGCCGAAGATGCGGGCGGCGCGCTCCTTCGCGACCTCGTCGCTGAGTGAGGCGGGTAGCCGCACCATCAGGCGCGGTCCCGCGCCGCGCAGTCCGCCCAGTTGATGATCGGCGAAGGCGGCGACGACATTGCGCTTAAGCTCGTCGACGAAGCGCCAGCGGTTGCGCCCTTTGAGCGCCACCTCATGATACCGGCCGATTAGATAGCGATCGCTATCGGCTGCGCTCGTGCGTCGATCCTCCCGATTGCGGTTCAACGCTCGAACCTCTCCAGCCATCTGCGCCGCTCGCGGACAATCGGACGCTTGCGCTGGAGCAGATCGTACGCGGCCTCAAGACTCATTCCGCGCCGCGTATGCAGAAACCACGCGACCACAAGGGGCGCGCGTTCACTGCCCTCCTCGCAATGCACGAGCACGCGCTGATTCAGCGCAAGCGCCGCGTCGATCAGGCCCGCGCTGCTGTCCAGTGTGGCGCGTCCATTGAGCAGGAACGGCAATTGAATCGAACGCTTCGGCTCGCACGCCGGGACGTCGCCCAGTACGCTGATAATCATGCCGTCAAACTTGACCGCGTCCTGCAGATCACCGACGAACAGGCCGCCAATGATTTCGCTCTCACCCCACGGCAGCAGCAAATCGATCCCTCCCGAGCCGCGCCAGCATATCACTTTCAGGGGTGCCCGCTTATAGTCCGCGCCGGCTTCGGGAGGCGTTGTCTGATTGGCCGTGCGCGAACCCGCTCCGGGGCATAGTTAAATCTCCTTATCTTCCCTCGGTAAAAAGACCCGACTGATATGAGTTCATAGCTGCGCTAACTGACGGTCAGTTTCGCTGGCCTGAAAACTTTTTGTCTTAGCGAATTTGCGCTTGTCATTTGCACAGCACGATGTTAACATCCAGTCAACTTTGGATTGGAGAAACGGGCTCGAACGATCATAAAGTCACACAACCGGGGGGGAGAGATTCTTAATGGCGCACGTGATGACGTTGGAAGAGGTGGCGAGTTACCTGCGAGTGCATCCATCGACCATTTACCGGCTGCTGAAGAAAAGACAGCTGCCGGCCTTCAAGGTCGGGAGTGACTGGCGCTTTAACCTCGAGTCGATCGACCGCTGGCGCTCGGACGCCGAGGGCGGACAATCGGCAGAAGGCGCACAAGCGGTAGTCGGCTTCGCCGACAACTGATTTCGCCGAGCGCTCGGGCGAAGCTGGGTCCTTCGCCCGAGCCGCGAGTGACTTCGCGGCTTGACATCCCGTTGCAGTGCACATAAGCCGAAGCGCATCGGCTGGTTGGAGTTGCGCTGCCTATATGATCCTCAAAGTCGCTCGACTGGGCCATCCGGTCATCCGCACGATCGCGCAGCCGGTCCGCCCCGACGTCATCCGAACGTCCGAGTTCCAGCGACTGCTCGACGATATGGTCGAAACCATGCACGAATACAACGGTGTGGGTCTGGCCGCGCCTCAGGTCCACCTCGCGCTCGCGATTGCGGTGCTCGAAGTCGCCGACCATCCGCGCTATCCGGAGATGCCGCACGTTCCGCTGACCTATTTGATTAATCCGCAGGTGACGATTCTCGATTCCGCGAGCGTCGAGGATTGGGAGGGATGTCTCAGCGTCCCCGAGATGCGCGGGGTGGCGCCGCGCTACAAGAAGTTGCAAGTGACGGCGCTCGGGCGCGATAGCGAACCACTCGATTTTGTCGCCGAGGATTTCCATGCGCGGGTGATTCAGCATGAAACCGACCATCTGCGCGGCGAGGTCTACCTCGATCGGATGCCGAATCTGCAATCACTCAGTCATCTGGCGGAGTGGCAGCGGTTCGTGCTTGCGCCGGCGGCGAAGAAATAATCTCTGCGCGGACTCTGCCCGTGTTCAGGCGATTTTAATCGGGCCGCTGGAAAGCGCCTTGTTGCGCGCGGCGGGATTGGCGGCGATCGCCGCGGCGCGACGGTCGATTTCAACCAAACTCGCGTGGCCGTTTTCCCGAAGCGATCCTTCGAGCGCGGCGAGCCAGCATTCATAATAGCTGGTCGGGCTTCCGCCGGCGGCCGCTTGTGCGTCGGCCCGCGCGATTTCAGCGATCAGGCGTTGGCGAAACTCCTCCCACGCGAAGCTCCCGCGCGCCGCCAGATCGAGCGCCAGGGCGAAGGCGCGGGCCTCCCAAGGCTCGGCGAAGGTAACGCCGCGCGGCTCAATCCCGCGCGTCCGCATTAGCTCTTCGAGTGATTGCGCCATCGATTTCGATTTATCTCGCGTGACCTGATCAGCCCGCGGCTTTGGCCGGCGGGGCGACGACTCCCGTTCCGATCATCGCGTCGCGCGTCACCAGTTGCGCCAGCTCGTCCTCGCCCAGGTGATCGCTGCCGGCGGGTCGCAGCGGCAACACCATGTAGCGGATTTCGGCGCTGGAATCCCACACCCGAATCTCGACGTCGCC
Source organism: Candidatus Binataceae bacterium (assembly GCA_035308025.1). Taxonomy (NCBI): domain Bacteria; phylum Candidatus Binatota; class Binatia (SeqCode); order Binatales (SeqCode); family Binataceae (SeqCode); species Binataceae bacterium (SeqCode). The sequence goes on along the minus strand of DATGHL010000004.1, from coordinate 54,642 downwards.
TGGCAACTCGAGGCCGAAATCGCGCAATACGCCGCGCGGGTCGCTGACTGCGCGCGAGCGATAGGCGTTGCTCTTGTACCAGACCGGCGGCAGCCCGAGCACCGACCACGGATAGCAGGAGCAGAGCGTGCAGACGACGAGGTTGTGCACGCGCGGCGTGTTCTCGAGCACCATCATATGCTCGCCCTGCGGTCCCGGCGCGAAACCCAATTCGGCGATCGCGGAGGCAGCGTCGCCGCTCAGGAGACGCCGCCGGTACGCCGGATCCGTCCACGCGCGCGCGACCACCCGCGCGCCGTTGCGCGGCCCGATCTTGTGCTCGTAGGCGTCGACGATCGCATCCAGTGCGGCCGGATCGACCAACCCCTTCTCGACCAGTACGGCCTCGAGCGCCTTGACCCGCAGCGCCGGCCCGCTCTCGGGAGCGTTGTGTTCGCTGTGCTCGTCGTGATCGTGATCGTGCTCGCTCATCGCCGCTTCTTTCCCTTCCCGGCCGGCTGCAAGCGCGCGCGCGACGAGCCGCGTCGCGGCGCTGGCGGCTGGGCTGTTTCGATCTTTTTACTGATTTTCGCTGGCGCTGTGGCAGCCCGAGTGCGTAAAGCACGGAGCTTCGGCTTCGCCGCACTGATCTCGTTCGCAGCCTTTGCCGCGCGCTTGAGCCCACTTTTGGCGGCAGCGTCGAAGTCGATATAAGCCTCCCAGAGATCGACGTATACCCGCTGCCCGGCGGGATAGCTTGGGCCCCAGAGCTCGCGCGCCGCGAATTGGATCGCATAGCAATGCTGGGGCTTAACGCGAATACCCAGCGCGTGCGCGTCGGGAAAGATGAAGCTCCCCCAATCGCGGTGAACGACGCCGCGACGGCCGCGCGTGTAACGCGGCGCGCGCGTATGCCCCTCAGGATTCAAGTTGCGCACGATGACCCGGTCACCCGGTTTGAAGCGCGCTTTGAATTTTGGATCATGCCGGAGCGCCACTGCGGCACTCGGCCGCACGGCGCCGGCGTCCGGGTTCGACCACAGGGCCGTGTCACTATCACCACTCGCGGCGACCCTGCCGGAGCCGCCGACGGACTCAAGTCTGCGGTCGTTGATCGCAGCATCGATCTCGCCGTCGCGCAGCACCCCCTTCTCCGTCAGTATTGATTCGAGCGCATGGAGCCAATGCTCGTAGTAGGATGAGGCGAGATAATGCGCCGGCTCCATCCGCTCTATCACGCGCCGGAACTCGTCGACGTTGGCGTGTCCGCCACCCATCGTCGCGAGCGCCAGCGCGAAGGTTCGGCGTTCCCAGTCGGCATGAAAGACCGGTTCGTTCGGCTCGGCAATCACCGGCCCGAAACCATGCATGCCGCCCAGGTCATGCACTCCATTCATTGTCTCACCGTCTCACCGCCTGAAACGCTAGGCTGCGATCGCCGCCGGGGTCAAACACACTAGCGGAGCGCGGCCTCCGCGCGTAGCGAGCAGGCGAGTCCGCAGCTGCGTCAAGAATCTGCGTTGCGCGCAGCTTACGGTACGATCACAGCGCGACGCGACGCAGCCTTAGGGCATTCGCGATCACCGAGACGGAGCTCGCGCTCATCGCGGCGCTGGCGATCATCGGGCTGAGCAGCAGTCCGAAGGCCGGGTAGAGCACGCCGGCCGCGACTGGAATTCCCAGCGCATTGTAGGCGAAGGCAAAGAAGAGATTTTGCCGGACGTTGCGGATGAACGCCCGGCTCAAGTCGCGCGCGCGCACGATCCCCATCAGATCACCTTTGACCAGCGTGATCCCCGCGCTCTGCATTGCGAGGTCGGTGCCGGTACCCATCGCGATTCCCACCGTGGCCGTCACCAACGCCGGCGCGTCGTTGATGCCGTCGCCGGCCATCGCGACGATTCTTCCCGCCGCGCGCAGTTCGCGTATCACGCGCGCCTTGTCCACCGGCGCGACTTCGGCGTGAACTTCGTCGATCGCGAGTTCGCGTGCAACGGCCGCGGCGGTGACGCGGTTGTCGCCGGTGATCATCACGACGCGGATGCCGGCGTCGTGCAGCGCGCGCAGCGCCTGCGGCGTTGCTGGTTTGATCGGGTCTGCCAACCCGAGCAGGCCGGCGATCTTTCCATCGATCGCGACAAAGATAACCGTTTCGCGCGCGCGCAGCGCGGCGGCGCGCTCGGCAAATCCGGCAACGACCTCGGCGCCGAGGAAGCGCTCGCTGCCGACCGCGATCACATGTCCCTCAACGACACCGCGCGCGCCCTGCCCCGGTGTCGCGGCGAAATCGCTGGCGGGACTCAGCATCAGACCGCGAGTCGCGGCGGCCGCCGTCACCGCGGCCGCCAGCGGATGCTCGCTCGAACGCTCGAGACTCGCCGCCAGCCGGAGCATTTCGTCGACGCTGACGCCGTCGGCGGCCTCGACCGTGACCACCGCCGGCCGACCCATCGTCAGCGTCCCGGTCTTGTCGAGCGCCAGCGTGTCAACTGTCGCGAGTCGTTCGAGCGCTTCGGCGTTGCGCACCAGCACGCCTGCAGATGCGCCGCGCCCGCTCGCGACCATTACCGCCATCGGAGTCGCCAGGCCGAGCGCGCAGGGGCAGGCAATAATCAGCACCGCAACTGCGGCGAGGATCGCGTGCGGGAAACGCGGCGCCGGACCGAGCAGAGCCCAGACGCAAAAAGTCACTGCGGCGGCGGCGACGACGGCGGGGACAAAATAGCCGGAGACCGTGTCGGCGATTCGCTGGATCGGCGCGCGGCTACTTTGCGCTTCGGCGACCGTCCGCACGATCTGCGCGAGCATCGTGTCGCGGCCAACGCGTTCGGCGCGCATCAGAAAGCCGCCCGCGCCATTGAGCGTCCCGCCAATCACATGATCGCCCTGTGCCTTCTCGACCGGCAGCGGCTCGCCGGTGATCATCGATTCGTCCAGCGCGCTCCGGCCCTCGACGACCAAGCCATCGACCGGAACCTTTTCGCCTGGCCGCACCCGAATCAGGTCGTCAACCGCGACTTGTGCCAACGCGAGATCTTCTTCGCGCCCGTCGGGCCGCACGACGCGGGCGGTCTTCGGCGCGATGCCCAGCAAGCCGCGGATCAAGCCGCCGGTGCGCCCGCGCGCGCGCAGTTCGAGCACCTGGCCCAGCAACACCAGCGCGACGATCGCGGCAGCCGCTTCGTAATAGACTGGCGCGCCGGCCATCGACCCATTCCATCCCGCGGGAAACGCCGCCGGCGCGATCGTCGCGGCCACGCTCGCGCCGTAGGCAACTCCAATGCCGAGCGCAATCAGCGTGAACATATTGAGGTGGCGATTCGCGATCGAGCGCGCGCCGCGAACGAAAAACGGCGCTCCGCCCCACAGCACCACCGGCGTCGCGAGCGCGAATTCGATCCAGTTGAGCAGGCCGGCGCCAAACGCGCGATGGAGCGGCATCCCAGGAACCAGATCCGCCATCCCGAGCGCGACGATCACGCTCGCCAGCACCGCGTTGACCCAGAAGCGCCGCGTGAAGTCGATTAGCTCGGGATCGGGCGGCGGCTCGGCATCGAGGCTGACGCGCGCCTGCAACGCCATCCCGCACTTGGGGCAGGTGCCCGGGCGATCGCTCACGACCTCCGGATCCATCGGGCAGAAGTACTCGGCGCCGACTCCGGCAACCGGCGTTTGCGCATGATCGTGGGCTGACGAAGCTGATTGCGCGCCGGTATATTTCAGCGGGTCGGCGATGAACTTGTTCATGCACCCGACGCCGCAGAAATAGTAAGTTGCACCTTCTCGATCGTGACGCCACTTCGCCGTCGCCGGATTAACCGTCATCCCGCAGACCGGGTCTTTGACGCGCGCCTCTGGGATTACCGGCGCCGCGATCGTTTCATTACCGACCGAACTTGCCATAAGGACAATCTTATCGAAATTCACTAGTGGAGGCGCGCTGCGCGCCGGAACGAGCAGGCGAGTCTGCGAGCTGCGTCGGAATCCGAGTCCGCGACGCGCGGCATAATTTAACATTCGTTCGTTGGAAGCTATTGGCTCTCGACTGCCGCCAAGCGACGCGCGAGGAAGCGCCGTTCGGGTCCGGCGCTGACCAGCGCCAGCGCGCGACGGTACGATTCCGCCGCCTCCGCCCGACGCCCGAGGCGCCTGAGGAGGTCCGCGTGCGCCGCCCACATCAGATGGTACGTCTCGAGATCTTCCCGCGCCCGCAGCGCTTCGATCATGCGCAGGCCATCGGCCGGTCCTGACGCCATCGCAACGGCCACTGCGTGATTGAGTTCGATCACCGGCGACGGTCGTAACCGCATCAGATGAGCGTACAGCGCTTCGATTTCCCGCCAGTTCGTGTCGGCGGCGCGCACCGCCCGCGCATGTACCGACGCGATCGCGGCCTGGATCGTGTAGGGCCCGGCCGGCGCGTCGGCCATCGCGGCCTGCACGAGCGCCAACCCTTCGCGAATCTGCTCGCTATGCCAGCGCGTGCGATCCTGCTCCTCGAGCAGTACGATTTCGCCGTCAGAATTGAGCCGCGCCGACCGCCGCGAGTCCTGGATCAGCATCAGCGCGAGCAAGCCGCGCGCCTCACTCCGCTCGGGCATCAAATCGCTCACGACGCGTCCCAGGCGGATTGCTTCGCTGCACAGATCCGCGCGCACGACCGTGTCACCATGCGTCGCCGCGTAGCCCTCATTGAAGACCAGGTAGATGACCGCGAGCACGGCGTCGAGCCGCTCCGGCAAAAGCGCCGCACTCGGGACCTCATAAGGAATCCGCGCCGCTTGAATCTTGCGCTTGGCGCGCACCAGCCGCTGCGCCATTGTCGCGGCCGGAACCAGGAAAGCGCGCGCGATCTCCTCGGTGGTGAGGCCGCAGAGCGTGCGCAGCGCCAGCGCGACCTGCGCCTCACTCGCCAATGCCGGATGGCAGCAGGTGAAGATGAGCCGCAAGCGCTCGTCGGCGGGCGCGCCTTTTGCCGGCGAACCTTCGGCCTCTGCGCTCTCCTGCTCAAGCATCCGGATTAGCTCCGCGCGACGTTCACCGAAACGCACCTGACGCCGAATCCGGTCGATCGCTTTATGTCGCGCCGTGCCGACGATCCAGGCGCGCGGATTTTGCGGTACGCCCTCGCGCCGCCACTGCTCAACGGCCGTGGTGAAGGCCTCCTGCGCCGCATCCTCGGCGAGATCGAAGTCGCCGATCAAATGAATGAGCGACGCGACGATGCGGCCAAACTCATCGCGATAAAGCTGTTCCAGTACGTCGGAAGTCATGGCGGCGATACGATCCTAACGCATCGCATCGCCGCCATTCTAGAATCCTTGACGCAGCTCGCAGACTCGCCTGCTCGCTCCGCGCCGGAGCGCTCCGCTAGCGTGTCGTCGCGGCTTGCCTAACGATTCATCTGCATGATTGGGCGCACTTCGATCGAGCCGTGCTTCGCGCCCGGGATGCGCGCGGCGATCGCGAGCGCCTCATCGAGGTCCTTCGCCTCGACCAGGTAGTAGCCGCCGAGTTGTTCCTTGGTCTCGGCAAAGGGGCCATCGGTGGTCACAGTCTTGCCGTTGCGCACCTGCACCGTCGTCGCGTTGCTGGTGGGTTCGAGCCGGTCGCCCGCCTTGAATTTGCCATTCTTCACGATGTCCTGCGTGAATACCATGTATTCATTCAGCAGCTTGGATTCGTCGGGCGGGCTCATCCGGTTCTTTTCGTTGTGGTAGATCAGCAGCATATATTGCATCGTCGTCGCCTCCTTGGCGGTTTTGGGTTTTCGTCCTCTAGTCGAACAGAACCTCGGCGGATCGACAGCTCGCCAAAACTTGCCGCGAAGATTTTTTCTGCGGGTTTACACCGCGAGGCCAACGCGGCACGATCTATCCCCGTGAAACCAGTTCAGATTGTCAGCGTGATCGGCGCCGGACTCGCCGGTAGCGAGGCCGCGTGGCAGCTCGTCCGCCGAGGAATCCGCGTGCGGCTCTTCGAGATGCGCCCTGCGCGGATGACGGAGGCGCATCAGACGGTGCTGTTCGGCGAGCTCGTATGCTCGAACTCGTTGCGCAACGACTCGCTCGAGACCGCGGTCGGCGTGCTCAAGGAAGAGATGCGGCGGCTGGGTTCGCTCGTGATTGACGCGGCCGACCGCGCGCGCGTACCGGCCGGCTCCGCCCTCGCGGTAGATCGCGACACCTTCGCCGGCTTTCTCACTGCGACGCTCGAACGTCATCCGCTGGTCGAGGTCGTGCGCACGGAGACGCTCGCAATTCCTGACGGTCCGACGATCGTCGCGACCGGGCCTCTCACCAGCGCCGCCTTCGGCGCTCAGCTCGACGGTCTTATCGGCGCGCGCAATCTCTACTTCTACGACGCGATCGCGCCCATCGTCACCGCCGATTCGATCGATCTTAATATCGCCTTCAAGGCCTCGCGCTACGGCAAGGGCGGCGACGATTACGTCAACTGCCCGATGGACGAGACGCAATACGACGCCTTCGTCGGCGCGCTGCTGGCGGCCGACAAGATGGCGCTGCACGATTTCGAGCGGCCGGTCTATTTCGAGGGCTGCATGCCGATCGAGGAGCTGGCGCGGCGCGGTCCGCGCACGCTCAGCTTCGGACCGATGCGCCCGGTCGGACTCGCCGATCCGCGCAGCGGGCGTCGGCCGTTTGCGGTCGTGCAGCTCCGCCAGGACGATCGTGAAGGCCGCCTCTACAATATGGTCGGGTTCCAGACCAAGATGACCTATCCCGAGCAGCGGCGGGTCTTCCGCATGATCCCGGGGCTCGCCGCCGCCGAGTTCGTGCGGCTCGGCTCGCTGCATCGCAACACCTTTATCGATTCGCCGCGGATTCTGCGTCCAACCCTCCAGTTGCGCGCGCGCGATGATCTTTTCATGGCGGGCCAGATGGTCGGAGTCGAGGGCTACGTCGAGTCCGCCGCGATGGGCCTGCTGGCCGCGATCAACGCTGCGCACCTGCTCGCGGATGCGCCCCTTGTCGTCCCGCCGCGCATGACCGCGATAGGCTCGCTGATCGCATACATCACCGATCCTGAGCGGCGGGATTTTCAGCCGATGAACGCCAACTACGGCCTGATGCCCGAACTGCGCGGACGCGGACGTCAGAAGAAAATCGATCTCGGCTTGCGCGCGCTTGCCGCCTTTGACGAATGGCGCGCCGCCGCGGCTCCGGATTCTCCCGCGCAAGCGCGCCTACCGCTGCCGAACGTCGAGGAGGCAATTCAATGAAACTGGCGGCGCTCGACGTCGGCACCAATAGCGTCCTGATGCTGGTGGTCGAGCGCGGTGCCGACGGGCACGTGCGGCGACTCGCGGACTGGTCGCGCATCACGCGGCTCGGCCGCGGCGTCGACGCGACCGGGCATCTGGATCCGGTCTCGGCGCTGAAGACGCTCGATGCGATCGGGGAATTTACCGATCAGGCGCGCGCGCTCGGAGCCGAAAAAATCCTGACGGCCGCCACCGCCGCCTTGCGTGACGCCGCCGACTGCGCCGATTTCCTGAGCCGCGTCAAAGCTCGCAGCGGGCTCGACCTCGAGGTCATCTCGGGCGAGACCGAGGCGCAGCTTGCCTGGCTCTCGAGCATCAAGGGGCTGGATCTCGATCCGTCGAGCAAGCTCCTGATCGTTGATATCGGCGGCGGCTCAACCGAGCTGATTCGCGCGCAGCCCGGCGGCGCGATTGATCTCGTCAGTCTGCAGATCGGTTCGGTGCGGCTGACCGAGCGGCTGGTCCATGCCGACCCGCCGGGCGCGCGCGAGGCCGCCGAACTGCGCGTCACCATCGATCAGGCGCTCGCCGCCATTCACTGGAACTATCAGCCCGATCTGATGGTCGGAATCGCCGGCACGGTAACGACGGTCTGCGCGGTGGCGCTCGGTCTCGAGCGCTATGATCCCGACCGCGTGCACGGCTATCGGCTCGCGCACGCCGACGTTCTGCACGTGCTCGGAAAGTTGGCCGTGCCGCTCGAACAGCGCAAGCAAATCCCCGGAGTGGAAGCCGGGCGCGCGGACGTCATCCTGGCGGGCGCCGCGATTCTCGAGCGCGTGATGGCGCACTTCAAACTCGATCAGGTAATTGTTAGCGATCAGGGCGTGCGCTGGGGTTTGATCTGGCGCGAGCTCGAAACTCCATCGACGGCTGCGGCTGAGCAGTAGCCGTGACGAAGGCGGAATTGATCGATTTGGTGGCGCGCTCGGCGCACCTGTCGCGCCCGTCAGCCGCGAGCGCAATCGAACTCACGTTTGAACAGATCGCGCGGGCGATCCGCCGCGACAAGCGCTTCTCGATCCCGGACTTCGGCACCTTCACGGTGCGCCGGCGCAAGGCGCGCCGCGGCTATAATCCGCGCAAAAAAGCGATGATGACGATTCCCGCATCGCGCACTATCGGCTTTCGGCCTGCGCCGAAGCTGAAAAAAGGTCTCTGACCCGCCATCGCCGCCGCCGACCCCGAAGCCACGAATTTCCCCCGCTGGTTGCCACTGGCGACTTTGGCCCTCGCGATCCTGCTCGGCGGCTATCTACGCTTCGTCAATCTGGACACGTTGGAACTCTCGGCCGACGAGGGAGCCTCGTGGGCAGCAGCGACCGCCCCATCGATGTTCCAGGTGGTGCGCGCCCAGGCGCGGCTCAATCCCGGCGAGCTCGGGTTGCACGACGTAGCACTGCATCTGTGGATCGCTGCCGCCGGCGACAGTCTCATCGCGATGCGCTCGCTGTCGGCCGTGGCCGGCACGCTCGCGATCGTGATGGTCTTCTTCGTCACGCGCGAGATTCTCGCACTGTCGTCGTTCCGCGACGCTCCGCAAACGGCCCCAGCGCCGGCGCACGACATCGCGGATGACAAGTTGCTCGCGGCGATTGCCGCGCTGCTCTTCGCCGTCAATCTCGTCACGATCAAGTATTCGCGTGAGGCGCGCATGTATCCGCTCGCGCTGGCGCTCACCCTCGGACAAGTCGGCAGTTTCTTGCGTGCGCTCCGTCGCTCCAGAGCAACTGACTATGCGGCGACCGCCGCGCTGACCGCGCTCGCGATCAGCGCCACTTTCAGCGCGATCCTGGTGCTCATCCCGGAGGGGCTCTACGTGACGCTCGTGCTGGTCAGGTCGCGGCAACGCGCCGCCGCCCGCGTTGCTCGTTGCGTCGCCGCGCTAGTCGGCGGGTTGCTGCTGCTCACGCCGCCTCTGATTCTCTATCTGCACGCGCGCGGTGGCGCCCCCGACGCCGCGACCTGGGATTGGATTTCGCGTCCTTCGATTGGCGCGCCGATCGCGCTGTTCAATAAAGCCACGGGCACATATGGTTTCCCGCTGCTCGCGATTCTCGTTGTCACCGGTGTCGCCCGCGGATGGGCTTGGCGTCGCGAGGCCATAAGCTATCTGCTGCTTTGGACTTTCGCGCCGCCGCTCATCCTGACCATCGTCTCCTTCGCGATCCGCCCCGCCTTCGTCGAGCGCTACCTCCTTGCCAGCTTCGCGCCGTTTTTCATCCTGGCCACAATCGGGCTGCTGGAACTTCGCCCGCCGGCCTTCCGCCCGGGCGCCTTGGCGCTAGTCGTCGCGGTTGCGCTCGCCCACGATGCGGATTGGTACGCGAAGGCGCACGGCGACCAATGGGCCGAAGCGACCGCGGTCGCTGCCACAGGTTTGACCGCTAACGGCGCGATTGGCGTCGCGCCGCGCTACGCAGCCAATGTGGTGCGCTACTATCTGCGCAACATGCAATCAGCGCCCGCGGTGGCGCCGCTCGATTCGCAGCCGCCGCCTGCGGTAGTGATCGTCGGCGACACCTACGCCGCCGCGCACGCCGCCGACCTCGCGCCCCGCTATCCGCATCTGCTCGCGCATCTCCGCGGCCTCGTCGTGCTACGTAGCGTCGTGTCGCGCGAATAACCGTGCACGAACGCCCTCTCTTTTTGTCATCCTGAGCGCAGTGAGCAGCGCGAACGCAGTCGAAAGGACTTCGGACAGCTTCGCGCCAGCGAAGCCGGCACCGGTTTCTGCGCAGACATTCCCGCCGCAAAATTGCGATTGTCATGTTCTGCCCGTTCACGTCATTCTGAGGTTGCCGAAACGTAAGGCGCATTGCCGCGACGGAGTATTGGAAAATGACTGATCAGAACGCTGATTTTACACGCTTGAAGAGCGAGCAGAAACGCGATTGGGACGCCGCCGCCGCAGGCTGGAAAAAATGGTGGCCGATCTTCGAGCAGGCGGCACAGCACGTCAGCGACCGCCTCGTCGAACTGGCGGGCGTGAGGCCCGGCGCCCGCGTGCTCGATATCGCCACCGGCACCGGTGAGCCGGCGGTGACCGCGGCGCGACGGGTCGGCGCGACGGGCCGCGTGATCGCCACCGATCAATCCGCCGGAATGCTCGCGATCGCGCGGGAGCGCGCCGCGGCCCTTGGCCTCAACAACCTTGAGTTCAAGGAAAGCGACGCCGAAGCGCTCGCGCTCAGCGAGCGCGACTTCGACGCCGTGGTCTGCCGCTGGGGCTTTATGTTCATGCCCGACATCGATCGCGCCTTGACCGGTATCCGCAGCCGGATGAAACCCGGCACCCGCCTCGCGACCGCGGTCTGGTCGACGCGCGACAAGGTCCCGATGATCACGCTGGGCACCGATCAAGTGCGCAAGCTCGCGGGCCTGCCCTCGCCGCCGTTCGACGCGCTCGAACCGCTGCGGCTTGCCGACCCGTCGATTCTCACTCACGCGCTTGCGGCGGCGGGCTTCAAAGACGTGCAAGTGAAACGCCTGCAGGTAGTTTTCGAGTTCGCCGCGCCCGAAGCGCTCGCGCAGTTCCGCAGCGACGTCGCGGCGCCGTTTCGCGCCCTGCTCGAACGGCAAACGCCGGCGTTGCGCGACCAGATTATCGCGGCAGTGACCAACGCCGCTCGCGCCTTCGTCCAGCCCGACGGCAAACTGCGCACCTCGAACGAGACGATTCTTTTTTGCGCGCAGAATTAGACCCGGGCGCCGTTTATGGAAGATCACGTCAAGGGTGAAAACCTGCACTATGCACCGCTCCCTACACAAACCTGTTAACAAGATGTTTCGCGTGAAACATTTGGTACGATCAAGCAAAGGCTGGCGACCGCCGGGCGGCGCTCGGCCCGGGCAGTGAAACAAAGGTGACAAAAATGTTTCGCGTGAAACATTCGCCCGCGTCCGATCGGGCAAAGGCCATGACAATGGAGCGCTGCGCTGCCCGGCGGTGAAAAAAAGGTTTCACGCGAAACATCGGGTGTGCGCTCCTGCAAGAGCGTGACCATCAAGCACGGCTAGGTGGGGAACAGCTTCACTTTGCCCGTCGACGCGCAAAAACTTGTGGAGCTGTTTCACGTGAAACATCGACGCGCCCGATCGTGCAAGAGCGCGACACGCTAGCAAAGCACGGCCGCCGCGCGGAGCGAGCACACGAGTCTGCGAGGCGCGGCCGAGCTCAGGAGTCTACGAGCTGCGTCGAAAAATGCCTCAGAGAGGAGCACGCGGACGGTGAAAAAGTGGTGAAAAAGTGAAAAAACTTGCGGTAGTGACCGGTGGGAATCGCGGTATCGGGCTGGAGATCTGCCGCCAGCTCGCCGCTTTGGATCTCAAGGTTGTGCTGACGGCGCGCGACGCGGTCAAAGGCGCCGCCGCTTGCGCGCAACTTACCAAGTCGGCGCAGAAGTCCGCCGGCGAGATCGTTTTCCATCCCCTCGACGTCGCCGACGATTCGAGCATCGCGCGCTTTCAGCGTTACGCCGAGGCCGAGCTGGGGCGCTGGGATATCCTCGTCAACAACGCCGGCATCTACCTCGACGGCGCCCACACCTCACTCGATATCGGTGCGGCGACGTTTCGTCAGACCCTCGCCGTGAATCTGACTGGCGCGCTGCTCCTCAGCCAGGCTGCGATCCCGCTGATGCGGGCGCATCGTTACGGCCGTATCGTCAATGTTTCGACGGATATGAGCACACACGGCGACGGACTCGACGCCGGCGGCTATCCCTCGTATCGCGTGTCGAAGGCTGCGCTCAACGCGATGACGCGGGTGATGGCTGCCGACCTGCGCGGAACCAATATACTGGTCAACGCGATGTCACCCGGATGGGTGCGCACCGAGATGGGCGGTGTGGGCGCGCCGCGTTCGGTGGAAGAGGGCGCAGAGACCGCGGTGTGGCTGGCCACGCTCCCCGATCGCGGCCCGAGCGGGGGTTTTTTCCGCGATCGTGAATCGATTGACTGGTAACTTATCCGCAGCGTGCGGTCGCTCCGCGTTGGCATACTGGCAAGTCGAATTCATCCGATGGCATACTGAAGCCCCATTGCGGAGAGGTGGCCGAGCCCGGTTTAAGGCGCACGCCTGGAACGCGTGTAGGCTCGCAAGGGTCTCGGGGGTTCGAATCCCCCCCTCTCCGCCACCCAGTCTCAGGATTTGTAGATTCTCCGTGAAAACGCTCGAAATCTTCGCATTTATGCGGGCTTATTCGCCCGCAAAGAACCCGGAGCGGGTCCCGAACTCTGCGCCCGGCGAGCGACTTTGGCGATTGATCTCTGCCGGCAGTGACGCCGGGTCCCTTCAGGTGATTTCGGCGGGTCGGCCGAAGCGCCACGTCCTTCCCGTTTGTCGTAACGCAACTGAGATAGGGTCGCTGCGGCTGGGTGGATAGCAACCCAGAGCAGGAGTTTTCCCTTCAAGCGTCCACTTGCCAGCTGGGGCCTTACGATTGCGCGGGCTATAAGGGATACCAGCGCTGGTGATTATTTCGTCGGTCCGCACGATCCAGTGATGCTTTCGATACCCGCTGAGAGCTTGCCCGCTGCGCAATCCGTGTTGCCGTTAAATCCGGTCAATCGCTCCACTTGTCCCAGTGAATTACGCTGGCGAGCGGCTTCCTTCTAAAAAGGGGCCTTGGTTGTTGCCTTTTGATTCCAAATTGCTGGACTGCGTTGGTCGACCAACGTGAGACCAAGCGGCCGACCCTGCACGCCAAGTAGACTGGCGCCGGCCTTCTGATCGGAGGCCGGCGCCAGGTCCGTGCGATGGGGCTAGAACTATTTAGCGGCGTTGGCCTTAGGAGACTTCGCTGACTTGGCACGCGTTGCCGACCCGTAACGTTGTTTGAAACAGGTGCGACAGCGGGCGTCGCGGCGCTTGATGAACGACGGGGCGAGATCATCACTGCCGCAGTAACGGCAAACCAGTTTCCCTGGGTCTGAACCTGATGCCGCCCGCGGCGGCCGCCGTGCGCTCTTCACGGTTTTGGTGGCGACCCTCCTCGCGGTCACGACCGGGTCCTTTTGTAACTATCCCTTTGACGTAGGTGCGCGCCTTTAGTACTATGTTCGACATGAGCAAGGTCAACCGCAATAAGCCGATACGTTCCGGGGCGTCCGACAGTACTTACTCGCTCATGGATTTCGAGCGAAATTATCCAGACGATGCAGCTTGTCTTCAGAAACTCGTCGAATGGCTCTATCCCGATGGCATCTTCTGCCCCAAATGCAAAGCCGTCACAAAGCATCATCGCGACAGCAAGCGACCTTCCTACTCGTGCCAGAATTGCGGTCATCACGAACACCCAATGAGCGGGACGATCTTTCAGGATTCGGCTACTTCGCTGAAACTCTGGTTTTACGCCATGTACTTGATGGCCTCTACTCGATGCGGGATTAGCGCCAAGCAGCTTGAGCGGGAAATCGGCGTTACCTACAAATGCGCGTGGCGTATGTGCAAACAGATTCGTTCGATGCTGAATGAAGATGACGGGCCAAAACTGTCTGGCAAGATTGAGATGGACGAAAGCGCATTCGGCGGGTTGGAAAAGAACAAACACGCCAACAAGCGGAAACATCTCGGCACCGGCGGGGTCGGCAAGACCGCCGTCTTCGGCATGGTAGAGCGCAAGGGCAGAGTTGTGGCAAAGGTCGTTCCGAACCACCCAAGCTGCAACCCTGCTTCCGCACGTGACTGAGCGAATAATGCCGAAGAGCATGGTCTTTACCGACGAATACGCGGTCTATAATCCGCTGGAGCCACTTGGCTACAGCACAAGCGCGTCCATCTTGCGACCAAGGTCTATGTCTCGGGCGATGCACACGTGAACACCATGGAGGGCTTCTGGAGCCTCATAAAAAACGGGATTCGTGGTGTCTATCACAATGTCGGTTCGCATTATCCGCAAAGCTATCTGAACGAGTACGCTTTTCGGTTCAATCGCCGACCGAACCTTGGACGACACAATATGTTCGACGCGCTCACGAAGCAGATCACGAAGAAGGTTTCTGCCTAGATGGCCGCTTCCGCGTGGCTTTCTTAAATACGTCCAACACCTCGCGTTCAGTCGGAATAGGAATATCAATCCGATCCGCAGCGTTCGGAGCTAACGTTTTTTGCAAGCGGGGCCGGGTGGATGAATCCAGCTTTGTGTATTTCTTTGCCGCGGCTTTTTCTTTTTCTCGCATTTCTACCAACACTGGGTTGTTGAGCAACTCGTCCAGCTTCCATGCGCCGATCACGATAGCCATTCCAGTGTTTACGTTCGCCCATAGTTTCGTTGGGCGCAACCGTTTGCCGCCGTGCTCATCGCGCACTTTCTGCGAAAACAGCATCCGGTTCTGGATATTGCATATGCCCGCAGTCAATTCCCATGAGAACCGTTCTGTTTCGCTGTAAGCCGTTATCGTCCAGATCGCTAAAGGCTTTGAGCCGTTCCTCTCTGGAAAGGGAGGTGTCGCGATGGGGCGGTAGTAGTGCGAATATCGGAGACCCGCTAAATCCTGAGACAGATCGAATTTCGGCTAGAAAAGCATCCTGGTATCCAACCTCGGTTCGGATTGGTTGGTGAGGGATTGGTAGTTGCGCGATCATGCCAAATCGAACTGTTGGTTGATTGCGCTGTACGCCATCACGATCTATGAAGCGACCAACGACAAACAAGTCGTCGCCGACACCGATCTTAAATCGAGAGATGATCTCCGGAGAAAGAAGGGTTTCACGACCAAGAAGAAGCACATTAAGGTCTGCCCAGAATGGATGCCCCACAGGTGCAACGGCGAGGTCGGTCTCACCGTCTGGATGCCGAAACCAATCGCTGGTTCTTAATTCTAAGACAAGTGAATCCCCGTAATGTGTGTTTACGCGAATGACCGGATGGCTTTGCACGACGTGCCAATTACTAACGGCGTAGATATGGCTGGAGTACTCGTTCATCGGAATCCCGAAGAAGAATCCGCTTCCGCCAGTCTGTACGCCCCGATTCGCATCAGCCCTGCTCGCGTATAGATACATCGAGCAATTGAGCTCGTATTCGCGCAATCGTGGCTAGCTCTTTCCCACGCCGACAGCGGAGGAGCCGCCGTAAAAGCGTATCGATTGCTGCCACCCTGACATGACGGCTCACCGCCATCAAGGGGATAATTGCCCCCATCGCCACGTGCCTGTGCGCTTGCTTAGAAAAAGGATGGCGAGAGAATCTGAAAAAATTCCGTTCTTTCGGCGCCACTATGAGATGTGAAATCTTGTTGTTGACCTCCCGTCAGACGCTGACAGTGGTTCCAAGATAGTAGTGCTGCAGGATTTCTGTGTAAGTCTTGCCCTCATGTGCCATGACTGCCGCGCCGATCTGGCATAAGCCGACGCCGTGCCCCCATCCGGATCCTCGCAAGACAAAGCGGCCAGACTCTTTGTCGACGACGAATGCAGAGCTGTAAAGATGCGTGCGCGATAAAGCGCGGCGAATTTCTAGCTCTTTACCGATGATGAGGTAGTCGCGCTCCCCAGTGATCTTCAGCCGATCGATTCGGCCTGACGGTCCGCGCGCGAGGGGCTGCATAGAGCGAATCGGGCCAAGGTCCACGCCGAGCTGCGAGCTGATCAGAGCGGCGAGTTCTTCGGGGTTATACTCGACGCGCCAGCGGTAGAAATCGCGGGTCTCCTGATCGAACCCCGGGAGGACGCGTAAAAGCAGATCCGCATTGTCGGTATTGCAATAGGCTGCCGGATTCGAGCGTATCCATGCCTCCGAAGCGCCAGAGCACGATTGGGCAGGGCCGTCGTACACAGACTCGAGATAGGGAAAGTGTTTATCTTCCCAGGCGGTCGCGTAGCGTTCGGTTATTCCGCCGCAGGACTTGGAAAACCGGGCGTCGCAGACAGCACCACGGTAACGGAGAAACTCGCCGGCTGTCGCGCGAACCGCGTCAGCTACTGCCGGAGAGAACACTTTCGTGATGCCCTGATAGCGCTGGCAATGGTCGTCGGCGCAAACGTCGAAATCCGGATGAGATTCACGGCCGTACCAGCGACGGATTTCGTGAGGATCGAGAGCCTCACTCTGCCGGCTCTCAATGCAAGAGGGGTTTACTTTCGGAAACCACAGCCAGCTGCGGGAAATCACCGCATGAGCTTTCAGCAGTTCAAGAGGACAGGACGCGCTCATCTCGGAGGATATGACGCTGGTGACGTACTCTTCGAGCGCAACGTCGTTAATCACCGTCAGGCCGGCTTCTCGTCGCACGAGGCGAAACGCCCCACGAAAAACCTGGCGCTCCTTGCGTTCCCAATGAAATCCAATTCCGATCGTGACGTCGTCCAGCGCAAACGCGCACGACGCTGAGTCCGACGGACTAAGCGTCACTTCAGAAGTGAAGCTGTACCGCCTGGGGAGGTACGGCTTGCCGTACGTATCGGCGAACGTGCCCGTCAATTCAACCTCAACAGCAGACTGTCCCTCAATTAGTCCTACAGATACGTTCAATGCCGTCCCTCCAGTTTCGCGACAATTTCCTGAAACTGAGCGTCAGGCAAAGTGACCTCGCGCAAGATTGCAGCTATCGCCTCGCTAGTGATTCTCTCGAAATCGCGTGCCAGCGGCACGACAAAGATTCCGCACAAATCAATCGCCGCGGGGCTCACGGTAAGTTCGCCCGTATGAAAAACCTCTGGCCGATGCTTTCCGCGCGGGAACAGATACATCACCCATTCACCGCTTTCATGAAAGACTGCGATGTTGACCAAGGGCTCCGCTTGTTTGCCGGTTGTTTCCGCCAGTAACTCGATAGCGCGATCCATTTGATCGATAAGTACAGATCGATCGCGGCCACGAAGTAGCAGTACATTTGTTGCATAGCGCGGTGCACTAATAGTAGCGTGCCCGGCAGTCTCCTTCGCGATCGGAAGTAATGTTCGGGCGCCCGCCTGAAAGTGCATGTGGTCTGGCGCGGAGGCTCCGCATTCTGGACCATTGTAGATGACGAAATATCCGGGCAGGGCGGCGGCGAGGTCCAGCATTTTTCCGAATTGGTTCGCGATGCGCTGCAAAACATGCTCGCGGTGCGCGATCGTCAGGTGACGGTCCACGATCGGGAACGGATTACAGTAGATCGTGAGCTCGTCATCAAACTCCACGCCCTCTTCCTCTGGAGGCAGATTGCATGCACATAGAAAACATGGACGTTTTGCGACTGCGTCGCGGTTGACAGAAGCTGTTGTACTGCCCAGGCGATGGGGTATGTGTAGGATGAAGATGTCGAACCAGTCGATGCGCACCCACCGGGTCTTCGCCTGCGCAAGGCCTTGCAGTCCTCGCGCCAGCAGCGGCCATGCTCGCACCTGCCGCTTAAAGAGTTCGTCCACTTTGCGGATCATCTGCGCATCCGCGCCTGGATCTCGACGGTGCGGAGCCAGTCCTTGTACGAATCGTATCGATTCGCAATCTCGACCGGCAGGGCGCTATCGCTATTGCCTTCCCATCGGCGGCAAAGATAAACGGAGTCGTAGATCCGGCCTATCTCGTAATCACGGCTCAGGCGCAGCGCCACGGCGTAATCCTCGCCATAGCTCACATTCGGAAATCCGATACGGCGCAGAACCGAAGTGTTAAATGCGCGGGGCGCGCCAAGCCCATTAACCCGGAGCGCATTGTTTCTGCCGTTCTCGCGACTCCACTCGCCATGGTTGATAAGCCCAGGCGGAATCTCCCTCAATGAAAAATCAACCATAGTATAAGAGCCTATAACCATTGCGTAAGGTCCCGCTTCAAGTTGTCCGACGATCCGGCGAAGAACGTTTTCATTGATGTATAGATCGTCGGAATCAAGCTGAATAACGTATTGGCCGCAGTCTTTGGAATAAATCGCCTCGTTCCAGCATCCGCCGATGCCCAAATCGCGGCGTTCGGGGATGATGCGTCTAATCCGCGAATCACTGATGCCTCGCAAAAGCTCCGTTGTCCGATCGGTCGAATGGTTATCGACGACGAGCACATTGAACTCGAAATCAGCGCGCTGGCCGAGGGCGCTCTGAACGGCGTCGAGAATTGTCCGCTCGCGATTCCGCACTGGTATTACGACGCTGGCCTTTACCGGAAAGGCCTCCTCAGCGGCTGGAACTCTCTCGAAGTGGGGCGGTAACCAGGCGCCGATTCGCTTCAGATGCGCCGTCGCGATAGTCTCCATTTCAATTTGGTAGTCGCGATTGCGCGGATCTACATAATCGAATTGTTTCTCCCCCGTCGGCCGTGCGTCAACGATCGACTGGCTGTACAACGGTTCGGGAATTCGCACGATAGCGTGTGTTTCCGAAAGTCTTAGGCGCAGGTCGTATAGTCCTCCCCATCGCCAGGCGCTATCGATCCCGGCGTTACGCGCGGCTTGAACCGAGACACCAACTAGCGGGCCGAAGTCAAAACCGTCGCGGATGCTGCCGGTTTGATAATCGATACGGGGTTGGCTTACTCCGTCGGCATAAACCCAGCCGCTGCCGGTGTCACGGATCACCTGCGTTATTCGCTCGAGCATGCGCGGTCCGAGTTCGATGTCTACACGCGGATCCCGCAAAAAAAGGACATCGGAATCGGCGTCATCGAATAATTCTCGAATACTCGCGGTTGAATAGTCGAGCGGATATACGATGTTCACATTTACCCCGTCGCTCCAAGCGATCGCTTCCGTACGAGGATTCGCCTCAGCGAGAAAAGTGTCGGCCTAATTAGTAATTGCAATTCGCTTCTTAATCTCCCGAGGCCGCACCACGATGACACCGGCCATCCGATTGGCCTTAAGAAACTCACTCAAGTTCTGTTCAACGACAAATCCCTGGCTGCGCGAAGCGTGACGCATGAGTGGATATTTGCCATCGCTTACGATGATGCCGGTATGAAACACATCAAGATGTTTGCGTGTGGAGGCAAAGAAAATCAGATCACCGCTGCGCAGGTAGGCTGCGCGCCGCATCACTTCCAGCTTTGGTACACATTTCACGCGAGTCAGCTTTGAAGCGAGTCCGGGTACGACATTGAGAAGGCGCTCCCGGCTGAGTACCGGAATAGCCGGCGTCGCGACCGGGCTGATTATCCCTTCGCGCACGTTGTTACGAATCCAGAACGTCATATAGTGATTGCGCTGTTCCCACTGGATGCGTCCGTGTTGATACCGGATCTTGCGCAGCCCTTCGATGAAGTCATCAACGGTCGCAGCGCGTGCGAGCGCCAAAATTGTCTCAATATAGGTGACACAGTCGAATCCGTCTAATGAAGCGGTGAAGACTTCCGATTCATCGGCGGATCCAATCAAGGGATTTGGCTTGTAGGGATGTCCAAGGAAGTGGCGGGATAGAACCTCAATGCGGCTGGCGGCTGAATGGTAAGACTGCGTGTTCGATAGGAGTTGCCGGACACGCCGCCGGCTAAGACCTTGTGGCCGGTTCGGTTCCATCGGATCACCAGCTTAGCACGTGCTGCCGACGGGTTCAGGCGTCGGTTATTTGTGCTTGTGGGTCGAGCAGCAGGGCGAAGCCGGCGGCGTCGTGAAAGTCCGGTTTATCGGCTGGATGGCGAAGCGCCCAATACGAGAGCCCGTCGCTCGCCTCGATGACCGCGGAGAGCCCGAGATGGAGGGAAACACGCGGGTGGAAGGCAGGTAGGGCATCGAGTCGGACAAGGCTTGTGAGTTCAAGCCGACTGCCAGTGGCGCGCACAGCGATCTGCGGCCGCAGGTTTTGGTTCTCAAGAAGGCTGCCGTTGCGATAGGCGGAGAAGGCATAGACGGCCCACTCTCCCGACGGAGCGAAATTAAACTCGTGGTAGGCCGGTTGTCCCGCGATCGCGGCGAAAGCTTCGAAGCAGGTGTGTTGCCAGAGTTGGGTAGCGATACGCGGTGCGCTGGACGAAGGAATGCGAATCCGATCAATATCGCCGTCGACGCGGAAGGTCATCTGAAGTTCGGCGTTGGTTGATCGGCGAACGAGCACCTGAACAGTGCGGACCGACTCAGCGGGTTTCGACGGATGGCAACTCAGGTCAATGTATTGTTCCGCGTTCATTACGGGATTGGCGGGCTTCGACGCAAGGTTTGCGCGATCACCTTTGCAGCCAGGAGTTTATCAGATTCAGTCGATTGTGTTTTGCCCTAAGAGCTTGATTGCGTTCTCCAATGAGCGCCCCGACTTACTATAATCCTTCCACGGATCGCTCTTGGCGAGCAGCGAAAGAGCGGTGCGGACGGTGAAACGCGTGGGCTCGAGTCCCGTTCTGACTTGACTCCAGTCGAGCGGCATTGAAACCGGCGCGCCCGCACGTGCACGTGGCGAAAGAACGGCAACGGCTGTCGCCATACGATCGTTGCGCAGATAGTCAAGAAAAACTTTACCGTGCCGGTCTTTCTTAGCCATCGTGATGAGGTAGCGGGCCGGGCTGTCGGCAGCCATTTGCGCGACGACTTCGCGAGCGAAGGCCTTCGCCACCGGCCAATCAAGCTTACCCTTTTTTCCAGGCGAGAGCGGCGACACGACGTGCAGTCCTTTGCCGCCAGTGGTTTTACAAAAGCTCGTCAAGCCGAGAGAGTTGAGGCGCTCACGGAGTTCGCGCGCGCACTCGATGACGGCGCGAAAATCGAGGTCCGGCGCCGGGTCGAGGTCAAAGACGAGGCGGCCCGGCTCCTCGGGCGCGCCCGCAGCGCAATTCCACGGATGCAGTTCCAGCGCGCCGAGCTGGGCAAGAGCGATCAGTCCTTCGACCGAATCGATCTGCAGGTATGGCTGATGATCATCGGAGACTCTCACGAGAGAGAGCAACTGGGACATTCCCGGCATCGCATGGCGCTGAAAAAAATGTTCGCTGTGGATTCCGTCAGGTGCGCGCACGATCGAGCACGGACGCCCATTTATGTATTCAATGAGGCTGTCGCCGACAGCCTCGTAGTAATTCGCGAGGTCGAGCTTGGTTACGGGCTTTCCGTCACCAGCATCGGGCCACATCGCTTTGTCCGGGTGAGAAATCGCAACACCCATCACGCTGGCGCTGGCGCCGGTCTTGAGTTTGGGCGATGCGAAGGTGTTTGAGCTTTTCGTTTTAGGCACGGGCTTGGCGGCGTCTGCTTCCTGTACAGGCGCCGAGCGTTCGGCAATCACTTCAGACGCGGGTTTGTCTTCGCGCAGTCCTTTGAACGCGCCTGCCCGCACGATGCCCTCGGCGGTCCACCCGGCGAACTCGATTTGCGCAACTAACTCGGGCTTCAGCCAATGTATACCGCTTTGACTGCGCGGTGCGTTCTGACCCTCGAATGGGTTCCGCGCAGTCGTGAGTTCTTTGAGCCGCGGAAGAATCTGCCTGACCACGTCTTCGCCGAAGCCGGTGCCGATCCGTCCGGCATAGGTGAGATGTTTGTCGTGGTAGACTCCTGCAAGCAGAGAACGGAAGCGGCCGCCTTCGCTCGTCCATCCGCCGAGCACGACTTCCTGGCCGGCGCGGCACTTCGTCTTAGTCCAGTCGCGTTGGCCGGGACGATAGATCTCGCCCAAACGCTTCGAGACGATACCTTCGAGTGACATTTCTCGAGCGGTTTCTAACACCGATTCGCCTGACGCATCGAAATGTTCGACGTAGCGGATGGGCGAATCGCCCTCGAGAGTTTCGATGATGCGTTTCAAGGTCGTCTTGCGCTCGCGCAGTGAAATCTGTTGCAGGTTGTTGCCCTCGAGGAATATCAAGTCGAAAATAAAATAGATCAGCTCGCCGGTTTTGCCCTCGGCAAGGGCATTCTGCAATGCACCAAAGTCCGGCGCGCCTTTCTGGTTGAGGGCTACTACCTCACCATCGTAGATTCCTTCAGGCAGACGGGCCGCAGCGTGCGCAATTGCACTGAACTTGCTAGTCCAATCGAGACCTCTCCGAGTGCGTAGCACCACCCGACTCTCTTCGACCCGCGCCTGAATCCGATAGCCGTCGAGCTTGACTTCGTGAACCCAATCGAGACCTGAAGGTGGCCGCTCGATTACTTTGCATAACTCGGGCGCAATGAACTCCGGCATCGGCTCGGAACCGCGAAGGTCAGGTTTGCTCGATGCCGCCGTCGGGATCGTTGAGAACCTTACATTGGGCGCCGCGGATGCACGCAGTTCTGCGGCGGCGCCGCGGTCTGAGTTCCAGACAGCGTCGGGCGCCGCGTTTAGCTTGGCGGCGAGCATAAACGGCCGGGGGCCGTCGCCTTTGCCGGCAGCGATCTCCGCCATCGAACGGCCCGAGGCGATCGAGCGATCCTCGGCTAAGAGGGCACGGCTCTCATCGTCACGCGCGAAGGCGTCGCGATGCTTGATCAGCAGCCAGTTGTTTTTTTTGTCGCCTGGCCGGCGATTTTTGATCCGCACGAGCACCCATTCGCCGTGCAGCCGTTCACCTTCGAGCGCGAACTTCAGTTCGCCGTGATCGATTGCGGCGGCGGGATCACTTTCTTGCGGCAGCCAATAGCCGCGATCCCACAACTGCACCGAGCCGCCGCCATATTGTCCCTTCGGAATAGTCCCTTCGAAGTCGCCGTAATCGAGCGGATGATCTTCGACCTCGACCGCGAGGCGTTTATCATGCGGATCGACCGAAGGCCCTTTGGTGACGGCCCACGACTTGAACACGCCGTCGAGTTCGAGACGGAAATCATAGTGCAGGCTGGTGGCCGCGTGTTTCTGAATGACGAAGCGGCGGACCTGAGAGGGCGAGACGGCATTTTCGCCGCTGGGTTCGGCGGTTTGGTTGAAGTCGCGCTTGGCCTGATAGCGGGAAAGTTTGCGGTCTGCGGGCATGACAACTCGGCGTTCTGAAAACGATTTTAGAGTGGCGCGATCGCGGAAACCATCATGTTGCTATAAAATCGCGCAGCTCGTGGAAAAAAGCTTCCGGCCGATCGCGATAAACTCCGTGACCGGCGTTGGCGAAACGCGCCAGCCTGGCCAACCCTGGCCGCATCGCCGCCATCTCGGCGAAAGCCGGCTTGAAGCCGGAATGGTCGAAGCCGGGACCGCCGTGCAGCAGCAATAGCGTCGGCATCTGTCGCATCGTCGATCGGTCGGGCCTCAGTTTGGGACCTTCGACGTCAAAGAACAATTTCACCATCAGTAGGACCGGAATGTTTGCAAGCGCGATCGCGACGGCAAATTGTTGGCGTTCGGCCTGAGCGTGATCGCCGTTGTGTTCCTGCATAATTGTTCTCATCCTTTAGTATTCTTGTTCCGATAAAAAGCGGGCAATTCAGCTTAACTTAGAACCATCGCCGATAGGAAGAAATGAATCGGCAACTCCTGGCAGCCTGACCTTCCTGGCGCTGGGTCTGAGACGGGGGCTCTGGCGAGGGCTTTATGCCCGCGGTCAGATTCTTGTAAAAGAAGGTTATGAAATTCATCCTTCACCTCGGACCCGTCATTCCCGCCACGATGGAAGAACGCGAGCATCTGCGTCCGCTCGCTCATCGCACCGACCGCACTCAGCAGATGCTCGACGAAATGGTCGAATTGGCGCAGCTCGCCGAGCAGACCGGCTTCGACGTCCTGACCTTTTCGGAGCATCACTTCTTCACGGACGGCTTGATCGCCGGGGCCAATCCGACGCCGCACATCCTGAACATGGCGGCTCACACCAAAAAGATCAAAATCGGACCGCTGGGGTATGTCCTCCCGACCTGGGATCCGATCCGTCTCGCGACCGACGTCGCGTGGGCCGACCAGATGACCAAGGGGCGCGTCGTCGCCGGATTCGCGCGCGGGGTCTTTCCGCGATGGGTTAACGTGCTCGGACAACGCTACGGCATCGAGCCCTCCGTGCAGGGCGGCGACGCTGAACTGCACAATCGCGAGGTCTCGCAGGAACTCTTCGAGGTCATCAAGGCCTGCTGGAAGGATGAGGCCTTCTCGTTTAAGGGCAAGTACTACCAGGTGCCGATGCCCGCCGAGGGCATCCCCTGGCCAGCCGCGGATGTGACGGCGCGCTACGGCGCTCCGGGCGAGGTCGATGATCAGGGACGGGTGCGCAAAATTTCGGTGGTGCCGAAGCCGTATCAGAAACCGCACCCGCTGCTCTTACAGGCGATGACCCTGACCCGCGAGACGATCGGCTGGACGGCGCAACAGGGGATCGTGCCGATGATCTTCCTGCCGTTTCCCGAGATGGCAATTCAGGGGGCGCAGTTTTACCGCGACGAGGCGGAAAAAGCCGGGCGCCATCTGCGGCTTGGAGAGAGTGTGGGACTCGCCCGGATTATCTCGCTGGCACCGACGCGCGACCGCGCCGTCGCATTGGCGGAACAGGGCATCATGGGTCTGCTCGCGCTTTACCACTCGCGCTTCTATCCGAATATTCCGACCAGCATCGAGCCAGTGATGAAATCCGGAATCGCCTTCGTGGGCACTCCGGACGACGTCCGCCGCCAACTCGCGGCGGTCCAGGCACAGCTCGACCCGGAGTATTTCCTGGTCTTTTGCGATCAAGGCTTGCTGCCGCTCGACGAGGTCAAACATCAGGTCGAGATGTTCGCCGAGCTGATGCCGGAATTTCACACCGCGGCGCCGCCGGCGAATGGTGCGGGTCTTGGCGCGCAGACGGGACCGGTCTAGAGCATCATTGGGTATGGCTGAATCAGGATGACTTGTCCTCCGAATGAGTGAAGTCAACGGAACGCAAACGCGCCTGCGAGTGCGAGCAGAAGCGCGGGCGGCATGATCAGCAGGCCGAGCTTCAAGAAGGTCCACGCGCTTATGCTCTGGTCCTCGCGGCGCAGGGCCTCGAGCCAAAGGATAGTCGCGAGCGAGCCTGTGACCGATAGGTTCGGCCCGAGGTCGATGCCAATCAACACCGCGGCGCGCACGTGGTCCGGCACCTTGGCGATCTCGACGACGCGGCCGGCGACCAGCCCGGCGGGCAGGTTGTTCACCAGATTGCAGCCCACGCCGAGCATCACGCCCGCCGTCCATGGCGCCAGCGCTGGCGAATAATTCACCAAGCTGCGGAGCAGTTCAGCGAGGTGGTTCGTGACGCCGGTCTTCTCGAGCGCCTCGACCAGGACGAAGAGGCCGGCGACCAGCGGTAGCACACCCCACGAGATGCTTTTCAGCACATCGAGCGGACCGCGTTTCGCCCGCGTCAGAACCAGGACGGCAGTGGCGAGCCCGGCGAGCAAGGTCGGCAGGCCGAGCTGAAGGTCGAAGGCCGAGGAGGTGAGCAGCACTATCGCAGTCCCGGCAATTCCACAGGCCGCCAGCTTGCCGGCGACGGACAATTTCGGGACTTCGATGGCGGCCGAAATCTTCTCGCGCAGGCACTGGCGTTGCGTCCACCACAGCACGAGGTAGGTCGCGAGGATCGAGAGTATCGATGGCAACGCGTAAGTGGGTATCCATCGCATAAGTGGCGGCATGTGGCTGCCATAAATAACCAGGTTCGCCGGATTAGAGATCGGCAGGACGAAACTCGCCGCATTCGCGATAAAGGCGCAGGTCAACAGATACGGCAGCGGTGCCTTTGCGCGCGCCGTCCTGACGACGGCGGCAACGGCAGGCGTCAACACCACTGCCGTCGCGTCGTTCGACAAGAAGACCGTTACAACCGCGCCCACCGCGAAGACCAGGGTGAACAGGCGCGATGCGGACCCTTTCGCCATCACGGCAGCCTTCGCGGCCAGCCAGTCGAAGAATCCCTCCTGACGGGCAAGTTCGGACAACAGCATCATGCCGGTAAGAAAGAGGTAGACATTCGCGCCCTTCGCGACACCGGCGAGCGCGGCGGAAGCCGGGAGCAGGCCGAGCAGGACGAGCAGGGCAGCGCCCGCGACGGCCCAGATGAATTCGGGCCAGAAAAACGGACGGAAGATGACACCTGCGGTTGCCGCGGCGACGATAGCCCAGGTGAGCCACGGCGTGGCGGCGAACGCGCTCATCACGTCAACGTCGGTTTCGCAGCGCGGTCACTCATCAGGTAGCAAATCGATCATTGCGCGCGACGATTTTTTATTAATCGCGATTTGGAATCAAAGAGGGTGGTGATTCGTTCTCAACGCTCATCCGCGCGGCGTCGTCATCCGGCTTTGCCGCGAGCGGGTCGCGCTCTTCGGGCGGTCCACTCAGATTCCATTCGTCGCCGAGATTACCCACGACCGACGCGGCGCCGCTCTGGTCGAGCATCACCAATTGATGATCGGCGACTGCGGTGGGGGTGCTGTTCAGGTTGATCAGGGCGAATCCTGCGCCGTGTGAGATTGGGACGAAATGGACGTGCAAACCGCTGTAATAGACCAGCGTCGGCAGTTCCTCACCAACAAAGAACAGCTCTTGAGCGCCTTGCGCAACGCTCATAGCGTGCGCTCTCGTCCCCAGTACGTAACTGGGCCGGCTGCGCGCGCGCTCATCTTCGAATGATTTCTGAATTTTCTCCCAGCGGGCCGGGGCTTTCGCAATCAGCACGATCATCGCGACGGTGGCCAGCGCCGTCACCGGTTCGCGCATCGGCGCCGCGGCCTTAAGCGAAGCCCCGAGAATGCATCCGGCTAAAAGCGCGACCGGGAGCAGCGCCGGCAGAATGTACCAACCCAATTTGGTCTGGACCGCACCGGCAGAGATCAAGCCGAGCGCCAACCATAATGCCCACACCATAACTGCAGGCGGCACCTGCCGCAGGCTGGTGCGCGCGCCTCGTATAGCAGCGCCGATAACCAGACCAGCCAGTGGCAGCAGCAATACCCACAAATAGCGGGTTTCGCGGCTAAAGGCGCGCAGCGTGTAGCTTTCGCGATTCGGATTAGCCTCGAGATGGGTGACGATGCGAAAAAGGGTTTCCTGTTTGACAAAAATCGCCCAGAACAAGGCTCCGTTGGACACGGCCTGGAAAACGAACCATGGCGCCGCTACGGCTGTGGCCACGGCTATCACCAGCATCGGTCCGCTGACGCCGATCGCGACGAATCCGGGGACGAATAGACACGAGATTCCGATCACAGTTAGAGGAATGAGCCCGGCGAGCCCCTTGCTGAGGATCGCAAGTCCACACGCCGCACCGGCGATCCAGAGCACTCGTCGATCAGATCGCGCGCGCGTTAACGCAAAAATCGCGAGCGTGCTGAAAAAAGTCAGGAGACTATCGGTTGCGCACTCGCGGCCACCGCGCGCGACGAAGAAATAGAATCCGAGCGGAATAACGCCCGCGCAGAGTCCCGCCAGCCGTCCTCCGACCGCGGCGGCCGAAAGATAGAGCAACAGCAACGTGCCGATTCCGGCGGCCACTGACGGCAGGCGCGCCGCCCAAGCCTGCTCACCGAAGGTTTTGAACGATGCAATAATCATCCAAAACAGCAACGGCGGCTTTTTCACATACGCTTCATTGTTCCAGGTGAACTTGAGGTAGGAATCGTGCTCGATCGCTTCGTGGGCGACTTCCGCATAGAGCGCCTCGTCCCAATCAACCAACGGGGTTTCGCGGATCCCGGCAGCAAGGGCTGCGAGTCCGAGGATTATCAATGCAAAAACTTCGAGCCGCCAACGAGACATGGTCCGTAAAACTACACGTAACGAATCTGAAGCCGATATGAGGAAAGTTCTCAGTTTTCTAACCAGTACCAATCGGCATTCTGGAATATCGCCATTCCACGGTCGCGTCGGCCGGGAGCGCTTCAAGGGGCCGGTTGTAAAGGCCCGGTTTCCGCTCGATGCGCAACACGATACATTTCGTTCAGCGCTCGATGGAAGAGCCGCGCGGTGAATTTACGAGTCGGCGATCAAAATTGAAGTCGCAGTCATCCAAACTCTTGTCGCTGCGCTTGCAGGAATTGTGGGAGGGCGCCGAGAAAAATGGAATGTCCTACGCGCAATGCGCGGCGCAGCAGCGGCGGGAACTGGACGAATGTGCCGCGATTTGGACGCGCGCGCTGATCTTGCCGGATCAGAAAGACGACATTGTAGGCAGCACCTTGACCGAAATCGGACGATGGCGAGGCATTACCGATCGCGCGATAATCCGCCGCCGCTGCGAAAGCGCGCTGGCATCGCTGAAAACGCAATGGGAACGCACGGTGCAAAGCGTCGAGGCGGAACAGGTGGAAAAATACTACAACGCTGCCGATGATTGCATCGAGGAGCTGATGTGGTGGCACACGCTGATCGAGGACAATTCGCCGCTGGCCTATGTGGCCGCGCTCGAATTCGCCTCGCAGGCCGCGTCGGCACGCTACCTCGATTTCGGTTCCGGCGTGGGATCGGGAGCGCTGCTATTTCGTAGTCACGGCTTTGAGGCCACGTTGGCCGATATCAGCAGCTTGATGCTGGCGTTTTGCAAATATCGCTTTGCCGAACGCGGGGCGAACGCCGCTTTCATCGACCTTAAGGAGTCTGCACTGCCCGAGAACGCCTTCGACTTCATTACCGCGATGGACGTGTTCGAGCATCTTGTGGATCCGGTGGCAACGGTCGATTTGCTTGATCGTAGTCTGATGCCCGGTGGGTACATTTATGGCCGCTTCGCAGCCGACGACGATCAGACGCGGCCGCAGCATCTGGTGCAGGATTTCCGCCCGGTTTTCAACCGCTTTGCAGAATTGGGCTTCAAAGAGGTATTTCGCGACGACTGGCTCTGGGGCCATCGCGTCTTTCAAAAATCCGTTTGAACGTGTTCTGGCGATGCGGAAACGAGCGTGCCGCGCTGGATGATATCGTCGAGACTCCTGGGGCTCCTGGGCCTGGTTTGCGCGTGCCTTGCGTTGTCGCCGTCCGGCTGGACGGCTGCAATGGAGGAGGTAGCGCCGGCCTCTGACGAGGCCGAAACGCTGCGGCTGCCGCGGCTCATCCACACAGAAATTCCCGCGACCGGCGCGCCAATCGCCGAACCAAAAATCGCGTCGGGTTTCTTCGGCTGCTGGGTTGGCGACCCGGGCAAGTTTAGTGCGATCGTCGGGGTATCAGGGAGAGATTCCCCCTCTAAGCTGGGACGCGTCGTTAAATGCTACATGCCCGGTCGAATCGAGACCGAGGAATTTAACCTCGAACTGGTGACCCGGTATCCCCGGTGGAACAAAATCCTTAGCGTGGTCGGTCTCGGCTACCGCCGCGTTCGGGTTAAGGAGGCAAGAACCGCCGTCTACAAAACTAACGCCAACCAAATCTACTCGCGCGGCACGATGAAGCTGGAGCTTACGGAAAGCTCGTTGTTCAAATGGCCGCGGACCACGCAGCGGGCGGTGGTCGATGAAGAGGTCGCAACGCTGGTCAATCCCGACCTGGTGCTTATCGCCGGTCGCGTCTTTGTCAGTGCCGCGCAAGGGCGCAGCGTCGGAGTCTGGTCCGCCAAGCTGCACCATTAGATCGATCGAGAGCGGCGCAGCGGCCATTGATCGGATTGGCCGAAAGCCGCGGACTCAGCGGCTGCCGGCGCTCGCGATCCGAGTTTCCGGGAGATCTTCTGAAGTGTCGGCGCGTTGTGCTTCCGGGCTCTGCTCGTGCGCCGCCCGGCGCCTGACGCCGGATTTGCCGAGCAGATGCGGCATCTCTTCCTGGCAAATCTTGACGAACTTGCGCCGCATCCCGGTCAACTCGCTGCCATGATGATAGGCCAGGCACCACTGACGAAAAACGCCGGCCGCGCCCAGCGGGATCGCGCATAACTCACCGCGTTCGATTTCGCGCAGTACCAGCCATCGCGGGGCCACGCTGATACCGTGACCCGCGATCGCCAATTGCTTGGCCAGGTCGAGGTCGTCGGTCTCGACGATTATCTCTGGAAATACGCCCGCCTCGATCAGAAAAGCGTCCCACGCGGCCCACAGCTTGTTGCCGGGATTCGGCACGATTAGCGGCTGCCCCTTCAGATCTTTCGCGTGCAGGCGATCGTGATGCGCAAACTCATGATGGGGTTCAACGATCGCCACCAGCTCGTCCCGTCCCAACTGCACCATCCCGAGCGATTGTTGCTTTATCGGATACGGCAGCAGCGCCAGATCGAGCTCGCGATGAGCCAGTCGCGCCGCCATCGAATCCGGGTCTGCGGTAACCACCGATAATGCGATCCCGCGATAACGTACATGAAATGCACTGAGCACTGCGGGAAACAACGAGTGGCAAAACAACGCGGGCGCGCCGATTGAGAGATGGCCCGCGGTCGTTTTCGACTGATCGGCCAGCAGACCGCGCACGCGATCGAGGTTGTCGAGCACTTGACGCGCGCATTGCAGAAAAATCTCGCCGGCCGTGGTCAGCCCGACAAATTTGTTGGAGCGCTTGAGTAGCTGCACGCCGAGGCTGCGTTCCAGCGCAATTACCTGCTGGCTCACCGACGATTGGGTCAGCCCCAGTTTTTTCGCCGCCCCGGTGAAACTGCGTTGATCCGCGACCGCCCGGAAAGTGTTCAGCACGCGGATATCCATTTCCATCACATTCATGAATCCTCTCGATTACGCCGGCCGATGGCCATCAAGGAATTTTCGCTGCTGACTTTTGAGGCGGCGTCTGCCCGTCAATGCGGCACCCGCTTGAGTCTCAGCCTCCGTACCTCTCGTCCGTGCTCGATCCTTCGCGCCTCCCGCGCCGGTCTGGTGCTGCTTTCGCGGTCACGCCGGCGACGGCATCAAGCTTGCGCTTACATCATTGCAAGTCGGCGGCCAGTTCAATTCGGAAGAGCGATGGAAGCGATTAGCGTTCGCGATAGCAGGAAACAGAAAGTTGCGGCGAGCATAACCGCGACGCACTGTCCCTATTGCGCGCTGCAGTGCGGGATGAATCTGATCGCCGAGAATGGCGGCGTGACCGTCGCTCCGCGCGAATTTCCGACCAACAAAGGCGGTCTGTGCCAGAAGGGCTGGACCGCCGCGGAACTGCTCACGAATCGCGAACGCCTGACGACGCCCCTGCTGCGCGACACCAGGGGCGGTCTCCTGCGGGAAGCGTCGTGGGAAGAAGCGCTGGACCGCGTCATCGCGCAAATTCGCGGCGTGCAGCAACGTTACGGCCGTGACGCTGTCGGTGTCTTTGGCGGCGGCGCGCTGACGAACGAGAAAGCCTACCTGCTCGGCAAATTCGCGCGCGTCGCCCTGCGCACCAGCAACATCGATTACAACGGGCGCTTCTGCATGTCCTCAGCCGCGAAGGCAGGACAGCAGGCCTACGGCATCGATCGCGGGCTGCCATTTCCGCTCGAAGATATTCCCGGCGCGGAAGTAATCGTGCTGGCGGGCGGCAATGTCGCCGAGACGATGCCGCCGGTGATGCAGTATTTCGATGAGCAACGCCGGCGCGGGGGACGGCTGATCGTGATCGATCCGCGTGCCACCGCGACTGCCCGCACGGCCACGTTGCATCTGCAACTTACGCCCGGCAGCGACGCCGCGGTCGCCAACGGCTTGCTCCATATCGCGATCGCCGGGGGAATGATCGATCAGAACTTCGTGGCGCAACGAACCAGTGGCTATGAGGCGGTGCGCAGAGTCGTCGCGTCGTACTGGCCGGAGCGCGTCGAGCGCATCAGCGGAGTGCCGGTCGCGCAACTCTACGAAGCGGCCCGCATGATCGGACACGCCTCGACCGCGATGATTCTGACCGCACGCGGCCCGGAGCAGCAGAGTAACTCGGTTAACAATGTGCTGGCCTTCATCAACCTTGCGCTGGCGCTCGGCAAAGCCGGCAAACCGCATTGTGGTTATGGCTGTCTGACCGGCCAGGGCAACGGCCAGGGCGGACGCGAGCACGGCCAGAAGTCCGATCAGCTTCCCGGCTATCGACGAATCGACGACCCGGCCGATCGCGCGTACGTGGCGGGTGTCTGGGGTGTCGATGCGGCGACGATTCCGGGGCCGGGCCGTTCCGCTTACGAAATCCTCGACACCCTCGGCTGCCCGGGCGGCGTCCGCGCGCTGATCGTGATGGGCTCAAACGTCGTCGTTTCAGCGCCGCACGCCGGACATGTCGAACAGCGGCTGGCCGCGCTCGATTTTCTGCTAGTCGCGGACTTCTTCCTGTCGGAAACCGCCCGCCTAGCCGATGTCGTGCTGCCGACGACGCAATGGGCCGAAGAAGAGGGCACGATGACCAACCTCGAGGGGCGCGTATTGCTACGGCGGCAGGCCGTCGAAGCGCCGGCGGGAGTTCGTACCGATCTCGAAATAATCAGCGCGTTGGCCGAGCGCCTTGGATGCCGCGACGGCTTTCCGCGCCAGTCACGCGCGGTCTTCGACGAGTTGCGTCGCGCGAGCGCGGGCGGCGCCGCGGATTATTCCGGCATCAGTTACGAAAGGATTTCCGGCGAGGACGGTGTGTTCTGGCCGTGTCCCGATGACCGCCAGCCGGGCACGCGGCGAATGTTTCTTGAGCGCTTCGCCACACCCGACGGACGCGCGCGGTTTCATCCGGTCGAGTATCGGCCGCCGGCTGAAGTGCCAGATTCCGAATATCCGATGTATCTCACCACCGGACGGGTGATGGCGCACTACCAGTCCGGTAGTCAGACCCGGCGGGTCAAGGCGTTGCGCATTTCTGAGCCGGAGCCATTTGTCGAAATTCATCCTGCGGCGGCGCGCAGTTTCGGAATCGTCGCAAACGACACGGTGCGTCTCACGACGCGGCGCGGCAACGCAGTGATGAAAGCGCGTCTGAGCGCCGCGATTCGGATGGACACGCTCTTCTCGCCGTTTCATTGGGGCGGCGCCGGACGGGTCAATCTGCTGACCAATCCCGCGCTCGATCCGGTCTCGAAGATGCCTGAATTCAAGGTCTGTGCGGCGCGCATCGACAAGCTAGTTGACTACAACCCGGCAGTGGCGCCTGAGCCGTTGGCCGCTCGCAATTGAGGGAGAATTTGATGTTGGAGACTGCGGCAGTTGAAGCGGCAAAAAAGAAGCTCGTCGTTATCGGCAACGGGATGGCCGGTGCGCGCACGGTCGAGGAGATTCTGGCCTGCGGGGGCGGCGCGCAGTTCGAGGTGACCGTTTTCGGCGACGAGCCGTACGGCAATTACAACCGTATCCTGCTTTCGAGCGTGCTCAACGGCTCGCAGGATGTGTCGGAAATATTCCTCAACGGACTCGATTGGTATAAGGACAACGACGTCAATCTGCGCGCCGGCGTGCGCGTCGACGTCATCGCGCGGCCGCACAAGGCAGTGCATTGCGACGATGGCAACTGGTATCCGTACGACAAACTAATCATCGCAACCGGCAGCCGCCCGTCGATTCCGCCAATTGCCGCGCTGAAAAAACCCAACGGCGAGCTCCGGCCCGGAGTTTTCGTTTTCCGCACCCTCGACGATTGCCGCAAGATCGCTGAATACGCCGGCAAGAGCCGCCGTGCGGCCGTTATCGGCGGCGGCCTACTCGGTCTCGAAGCTGCGCGCGGCCTGCTCAATCATGGCGTCGAAGTCAACGTCATCCATCTGCTGAACCATCTGATGGAGCAGCAACTCGATCCGCAAGCCGGGGTG
Organism: Candidatus Binataceae bacterium; assembly: GCA_035308025.1. NCBI lineage: Bacteria > Candidatus Binatota > Binatia (SeqCode) > Binatales (SeqCode) > Binataceae (SeqCode) > Binataceae bacterium (SeqCode). The sequence continues at coordinate 20,955 of DATGHL010000004.1, read as the reverse complement.
ATCCTGAAAAATACGATCGAGAAGATGGGTATTCAGGTTCATCTCAAGAAACTCACGAAGAGCCTGCTGGGCGATAATGAAGTAATCGGACTCGCCTTCGAAGACGGTCAGACGCTCGAGTGCGACATGGTCGTAATCGCGACCGGAATCACTCCCAACACCGAGATCGGCGCGCGCTGGGGTCTGACGACCGAACGCGGAATCGTGGTTGACGATCAACTGCGCACTTCCGACCCCGACATCTTCGCGGTCGGCGAATGTGCGCAGCATCGCGGTCGCGTCTATGGCCTCGTCGCTCCGTTGTGGGATCAGGCCAAAGTGCTCGCGGAGCACATCACCGGCGCGAATCCCGCGGCTGCATACGAGGGCTCGAAGCTCGCCACCAAGCTCAAGGTGATGGGCGTCGAACTCGCCTCGATGGGCGTGATCGCGGGCGACGGCGAAAATGAAGATGTCGTGCAATTCATGGAGCCCCAGCGCGGCGTTTACAAAAAACTGATCATCCGTGACGGCCGCCTGGCAGGCGGCATCCTGATGGGCGAAATCAGCAAGGCCGCCTATCTCCTCCAGGCCTTCGACCGCGGCATCAAGCTGCAGGAGGATCGTTTGTCGCTGCTCTTCGATACCGGCGCGCCCAGCGCCAAAGTTACTTTCGAGGAGATGCCGGCCGATGTGCAGATCTGCAATTGCAACGGCGTCAAGAAGGGCGCGATCGTCCAGTGCGTCGCCAACGGCAATCGCAGCGTCAAGAGTGTGATGGGTGCGACGCGCGCCGGCACCGGCTGCGGTTCGTGCAAGTCGCTGGTCAAGGAACTCGTCGAATGGGCCTGCATGGGGCAAGTTGAGGAGGACCCGGCGGCGCATTACTACGTGCCCGGCGTCGCGCTATCGAAGCCCGATCTGGTCAGCGCGATTCATGCGCAAAATCTGCGCTCGGTCTCCGCGGTCTTCGACGCCCTGGCCGACGGGCGCGACGACCCCGCCAGCAAACCCGGTCTGGCTTCGCTGCTGCGCACCATCTGGCGCGAAGCGTACGACGATGAACGCGACGCCCGCTTCGTCAATGATCGCGTTCACGCCAATATCCAGAACGACGGGACTTTCTCGGTCGTGCCGCGCATCTACGGCGGCGTGACTTCACCTGACGAGCTCAGGCGCATCGCCGACGTCGCCGACAAATACCAGGCGCGGATGGTCAAGATCACCGGCGGCCAGCGCATCGATCTGCTCGGCCTCAAAAAGAGTGACCTGCCCGACGTTTGGCGCGACCTCGGGATGCCCAGCGGCCATGCCTATACCAAGGCCTTCCGCACCTGCAAAACCTGCGTCGGGACGGACTTTTGCCGCTACGCCGTTGGCGATTCGACCGCGCTTGGGATCGCGATCGAGAAGCGCTTTCAAGGGATCGAGAGTCCCGGAAAGATGAAGCTCGGCGCCAGCGGATGTCCTCGCAACTGCGCCGAGGCCACGGTCAAGGACCTCGGCGTCGTGGCGGTCGAGAATGGCTGGCAGATTTACGTCGGCGGCGCCGCCGGTGCGCATGTCCGCGCCGGCGAGCTGCTCGCCACCGTGACGACGCATGAGGAAGTTCTCAACCTGATGGGCCGCTTCATGCAGTACTACCGCGAAAATGCGCGCTACGCGGAACGCACCTACACCTTTCTCGAGCGCCTCGGGATTGAGCGCCTGCGCGCCATTCTGGTCGACGACTGCGAAGGCGACAGCGATCGGCTCGATCGTGAAATGGCGGCGACCGTCGCCGCCTACCGCGACCCGTGGCAGGAGGGCGCGAGGCCCGCCGAACCGAATCAATTCGGCGATGCGCTACCGATTGCGACTCCAGCGATCGCACCGGCCGCCTCGTAAGGTGTGCGCGCCAGAAAAAAGGAATCAACCAGGAGTGGATTTGCAAACTATCGAAGAAATTCCAGCGCGCATGATCGAGGTTGGCCCGCTCGATCATATTACGCCGGGACAAGGCCGTTGCGTGATCGCGGGCGATCGGCAAATCGCGGTCTTTCGCCTGCGCGACGGGCGTATGTTCGCGCTCGATAACCTTTGCCCTCATCGCGCCGGACCTCTGAGCGAGGGCATCGTCGGACTTGATCATGCCTCGCAACTCGAGGCGGTCATCTGTCCGTTTCATTCCTACAAGTTTGCGCTGAGGGATGGCCGCGGCCTCGACACCGAACTGCATGTGCGCACCTATCCGGTCGAGCTGCGCGACGGCCGCATCTTCGTCGACGTCGCATAGCCGGCGGACAAGGGAGCTTCGATGGGACTGGGAGAATTTAAGCGTGCCGGGCACTGGCCGACACTCGTCTGTTCGTTTCTCTATTTCGACACCAGCTTCATGGCCTGGACGTTGATGGGCGCGCTCGGCGTTTTCATTGCGCAGGCGTTTCATCTGAGTCCCGCGCAAAAAGGTCTGCTCGTCGCGATTCCGTTGCTGGGCGGCGCGATCCTGCGCATCATCCTGGGCATTGCCACCGATCACTTCGGTCCGCGCAAGACCGGCCTCGCCGGACTGAGCCTCACGCTGGTGCCGCTGCTGTGGGGATGGCTGCACTCTTCTTCGACGACGGACCTGGTCGGGATCGGGTTGCTGCTGGGCGTCGCCGGCGCAAGCTTTGCCGTCGCGCTGCCGCTAGCCAGCCGATGGTATCCGCCGCATTTCCAGGGGCTGGCCCTCGGGATCGCAGGAGCGGGCAACTCCGGCACGGTCTTCGGCGCCTTCTTCGCACCCCACCTCGCCGAGCATTACGGCTGGCGGGCGGTCTTTGGGCTCGCCGCGATCCCGATTGCATTCATTCTGCTGGTCTTCTGGCTCGTCGCCAAAGAAGCGCCAGATCGACCTGCGGCCAAATCGCTGAAAAATTATCTCGACCTGCTGAAGGAACCCGACACCTGGTGGTTCAACGGCTTTTACATGGTGACGTTCGGCGGCTTCGTCGGTCTCGCGAGCTTCCTGCCGATATTCTTCTTCGATCAGTACGGCGTAACCCGCGTCCAGGCCGGCACCTTTGCCGCGCTGTGTGTTTTCGCCGGCAGCCTGCTGCGGCCGTTGGGCGGCTGGATGGCCGATCGCGTCGGCGGAATTCGCGTGCTCTCGTTTCTCTACGTGATGATCGCATTTCTGTTATGCGCACTTTCCTCGCTGCCGACGTTGCCGATCGCGATCACTCTGCTTTTCCTGACGATGGCCTGCCTTGGCACCGGTAATGGGTCGGTCTTTCAGCTCGTACCTCAACGCTTCGGCAAGGAGATCGGAGTCGCTACGGGCGTCGTCGGCGCGGCGGGCGGGCTCGGCGGTTTCTTCCTGCCGACCCTGCTCGGCTCACTTAAGAGTCTGGAAGGCAGCTACGCGGCCGGCCTGTTGGCGTTTGCCCTGGTCGTGGTGGGCGCCGCGTTCGCGCTCGCGCGCGTGAAACATAGTTGGCGCGCGGATTGGGCGCGCGCCGATCTCGACGTCGCCTTCTGACTCGGCTAACCGATCGCGCCAATCTCGTAAGTGATCGCCGTTCCGATGCGCCGCGCCAAATCAAACAGCCGCAACATCGGAGCGAACAAGGCGTCGTGCTCGACGGCGTAGGAGAGCGAGGGCTCCGGCTGATACTGTGAGATTTCGCCGAAATCGCCGTCTGCATCGGCCCGGCCATCCTCGCGCGGGAAAATCAGGCGCAGCCGCTCGATCGCGCGCGGCACGTCCAGCTCGAGGATCCGCTCCAGGATGTCGTCGCGGGTCACCCCGAGCTGCGGACTGAAATTCGGGATCTCGGTCGCCAGCAGGCAGATCCGCTGGATCAGCGCCACGCGGATTCCGTGGAGCAGAAGCAGACGTCGCCGTTGCGTGGTCTCGACCGGCGCGATCGCCTCGAGCAGCCACAACTGATCCGACTGCAGGCGCCGCACCAGCCGCGCCAGCCGGTCATACCGATCCAGCCGTCCGGTCAGCCGCGCTAGTTCGCGCAAGGCCTTGGCGCGCGCCGGACGCCGTGTACGTCCCACTCCATTCAGCCACATCGCCGGATTCAGCGTATTCACATAGGCGCTCAAAACGTCGATCTCCGAGTGCTCAAGCGCAGCCGAAACCATCTGCGACGCCCGCCGGAAGCGCGCTGACCGTTCACGCATCACCTGAAAAAGTTCCGGGTCTTTCGCGACCGCGCGCCCGACTCCGTGCAGCGTGACCGCCATGAAACCGAGTTGCTGCAAGATCGCGTTGTTCGGGATCGCCCGCAACTGCGCCGGATGCTCGATCGTCGTCGGCCTGCGCCAGTCTTCCGTTTCACGCGACACCGGCCGTGACCCGGCTGGGTAAAGCAGATTCGTGCCGAACAGGCTCAGCAACGCCGCGTAGTCCGGATCGTCCACCAGGCTGGTGAACTCCTGCTGCACCGTCGCAAAAAATTCCGCCGTATAGTCCGGTGCAGCGTAAATCGGATCACCAGTGGAGCGCGGTTGCCGCGCGGAGCGAGCAGGCGAGTCTCCGAGCTGCGTCAAGATTCCTGAGTTGCCGGTCTCATCGCTCACGTCGAACGCGAAACTGAGAAACTGCCGCATACTGGCGGTCGCTGCGGCAGGCGTCAGGAACAGTAAATAGCCGTCCCCGCCCTGGAAACTTATCTCCTCCTTCACACGTATCCCGCGCCGCTCGAACTCGGTCCGGCTCTGCGGCGGCGCCGCGTAACGCAAGCGATCGGCCAGCGTCAGCGGATGCCCGCCGCGACCGATCGATTCGCCGTGCGTGTTGAACAGGATAACTTCGAGCTTGTGGAGCCCATGGCGTTCGACCAATTGCGCAAGCCGCAGGCGCAACCGCTCGATGCGGAATGTCGCCGCCATCTGCCCGATAAATCGTCCTGAATCGGAAAACCCGAATTGCACCGCGAGCCGGCCCTGCCGATGCAGATAAGCGCGGTAGTGCGGGCTCTTCAGCGCCTCCTCGATAACCCGCTCGCCGCGCTCGAAGGCCTCCTCGGTCTCGAACAGCGGCGAGAGTTCGACGCGATCCTCGACACCGAACAGCCGCGCATAATAGAGCGCCGCCAGCAGCGTGAAGCCGGTCTCGGTTTCCGCAATCAAAAACCGGATCGGCGTTTCGCCGTCGATAAACTTGACGATCTGCGCCACGGTCATCATCAACCGCTTGGCCGACGCCCGCTCCACCGTCAACGATTTGAAGCTGATCGCGATCGGACGCACCCGCTCGAGCAGATCGTTGATGGTATTAAAGTACGATCGCCGATTCGCCGGGTCGCTCGGCTCCGTTTCGAGTCCCACCTGCCGTCGCGCCGCATTATGCAATTGCGACGAATTGAGCCGCACATGAATATGCGCCAGGCCGAGGCCATGCGTTTTCAGGCTCGCGCGCAGCACTAGCAGCGTCTCGCGCTGCTCGTCATCTGGTGCTGCATCTAATGTTTTGTCGATTAGCGCTACGAGCGGCGCTGTTTGGATGAGTCCGGTGTCCCGCCCTCGCACCATCGCGCGGCCGAACGCCGCAGTTTTCGCCGGGTCGCGCTCCGCCGCCGCGAGCGATTTGATTTGGCGGGTGACCGTTACGCTCGCCGAAGACAGCATCGCACCGAGCGGCTCCAGGTCGCCAGGAAATCATCGCCGGCCGCGCGCATCAGCCCTTGGACTTTGCTCCGATGGCGTTCGATCATCGCGAGCTTGTCCGCCAGTCGTGCCGCGATCGTGCGCGTCCACGTCACATCGGTGCGGCCGTCCTGGTCGTAGCCGACCCACGACGCCATCGTTACCAGACGCGGTTCGAGCCGCGTCCATTGCTCCGGCCATCGCTCGCGGGCTACGCGCAAAGCTATCCGATGCATCATCTCGAGTGCGTCGTGCGCATGATTGAGCGCCTCGGTCGCCCATGCGTGCTCGACCTCGAGCGACAGTTCCGCCGGCGGCCGATGCTCGAGGCGCATCGCCGCCTCCATCCGCGCATCCCGTCCCGCCTGATCGAGTGGCACTCCGCTAACCGTCTGCGCGGTTGCCAATTCGGCCAAGCTGCGAGCCAATTCCAGCGTAATCGCGAACGTCGGATGGGCCGTGAAGACCACGCCGAAGATGGTGGCGGCAAGCGCCGTACAAAATTCTTCAAAGCCGCCCGCGCGCGCCTTACGCTCCAGCAGTTCCGCAATCGCCGACTCGCTCGCAGCGATCGCCTCTTCACCGAGGTAACTCGCCAATCGCTTCGCACGGTCAGCAAAAGCCTCGGCGGTGAGGCGCTGCACCAAACTCTCCAGACCGTCGAGATTGATTTCGCCGCGGTCAATCCGCAGCATCAAATCCAGCGCGAAGAGCAGGATCGGATTACTGAAAGGATCGGCCGCCGCCTGCGCTTGCACCCGACTCAGAATCGAACCGAGCACTCCCGCGTCAATCGCGCCGGGCGCGCTGACGCCGTTCGTCGCCCCCGGCATTTCGTTAACAAGGGGAGGTCCCGTTGCTCTGTCCGTGAGGTGTCCGTGCGCTAATGGAAAGTCAAATTTGGCCATCTCACGCCGATATTAACCGACGTAAAAAAACCAATCGCCCCCTGCGCAACAGACCGCCATAATTAGCGAAGGTCGGGCTAGCTCAATCCGGCATTCGCCGCGAAGATTCTATGTGCGGTTACCAAGCCGGTAGACGCAAGATGCCGAGAGAGGATGGCCCGTCGGCGTCGCGCGATGTCGTAACTACCGCGACGCGACTGTGGTCAGCCGCGTCGCGAGTAGGCTTAGCGCTTGCGGAAGTGTGGTGCTACCTTCACGGTGCGATCGGAGTGACGGTCGATGATTCAGAGCTCGACTTATACGTCGATGTACTCTGCTGGGAGGGTACGGCCGACCCCGAACTCGAATCATAGGAACTACTGGTTTCTTTCGTCACGCTGGTCGAGGTTTCCGGCGAGCTTGCGACTACTGGCGGCGGAGTCACGACCACGGGGGCGGGCTGTACGACAACTCGTGGTGTCGTAGAAAGAGTCTCCTCTTTGGTGGTTGAGCAAGCCGCCATAAAACTGAGGCTGCAAGCTGCTGCTACCGTCAAAGCACTCCTTTTGAATGATTTCGTCATAATTCCTCCTCTGAATTGTTCTTCAGGTTCAATTGCGGAGCAGGGTTTGTGCCATTTGAGGAGACGCAAAATCGAAAGGTTCTTATTGGAAGGTGTGCCTTGAGAGCAGATCTGACGAACGCAAACAGCAGTAATTTTTACCTTGTACCGCTCGTTGGCCTAAGGTGATCAAGAGGAGAATAATCTTATACGTGGACTGCTGACCTCTAGAAACACTTACAAAGCGTCTGAATCGCAAGTTGGCATCGAGTCGCCAGGCAGTAAAAGTAAATGATCATGCTTGGTATACAGGTTGCTACTTCCTAGGCCCGAATCTAGTCTTCCTAGGCCCGAATCTAGTGACGACAGGAGAGTACGATGCGGAACCTCTACAAGTTCCCGACCATGTTAGCCGCGGGCATCGGCGCCGCCGGGATCGCAAATGTCGCTCTTGCACAAGATCAAGGTCCCGTGGTGACCAACGATGCGTCTGTCCAGTCGGAGCAACTCTCAGCCTCGAGCACGCAGCATACCATCTATGCCTCGCCTGCCGACCGCGCCAAGGACGCTCTCATCATCACCGAAGTGAAATCCACTCTCGCTGATGACGGCGTCACAGATGACTACCCAGTCACCGTGGGTGCAGCTCATGGAGTAGTTACACTCACAGGCGTACTGGCGTCCCAGCAAGATATCGATCATGCTATTGTCTTGGCGCGAAACTGCGATGGCGTTAAGTCAGTTCAAAATAAGCTGACGGTCGAAAAGCTCCCCGCCGGAGAGCAGTAGGCAAGTACTCTTCCATATTAGCTAATGATTTAGATTATTAGACATTCTCTGAGAATATTTGCGCCTCGGAGCGTTGAATGTCTGCTTGCCCGCGCGTTGGACAAATCCACCGGCCAAGTCTTACCCTGAAGTCCTGACGTTGACTGATTGGCCTGATTGATCGGGAGGACAAGCGATGCCGGTTAAAGCGCCTTCAACTGAAGATTTGACCCGACTCGCCAATACGCTGGGGTTTCGGCCGTCGCCGCAAGACACCGAGTCGTCGCGCCGCCTGCTCGAGCCCTATATCTCGGCGCTGAACCGTTTGGACCTGCTCGCCGAGCCGACTCTTCCGGTGAAGTATCCCCGCGATGGCGGCTGGCGGCCGACGGCCGAGGAGAATGTGCATAACGCCTGGTACTGGCGCTGCGAAATCAAGGGTGCGCCGAGCGGGCTGCTCGCCGGCAAGACCTTCGCGATCAAAGACAACGTCTGCGTCGCCAGCGTTCCGATGATGAATGGAACGCGGTTGCTCGAAGGTTTCGTGCCGAATATCGATGCCACGGTGGTCACGCGCATCCTTGACGCTGGGGGAACGATTCTGGGCAAGGCGGTTTGCGAAAGTCTCTGTTTTTCGGGCGGCAGCCACACTGCGGACAGCGGTCCGGTGCGTAACCCGCACGACAGTGAGCGCACCACCGGCGGCTCGTCGAGCGGAAGCGGCGCGTTGGTCGCGGCGGGCGCGGTGGACATGGCGATCGGCGGCGATCAAGGCGGATCGATCCGTATTCCGAGCGCCTGGTGCGGACTTTACGGGCTCAAGCCGACGTATGGGTTAGTGCCTTATACCGGCGCCTTTCCGATCGAAATGACTCTCGATCATCTCGGGCCGATGGCGCGTAGCGCCGCGGATTGCGCCCTGATGCTCGAAGCGATCGCCGGGCCGGACGGCCTCGACCCGCGCCAGGGCGCCAATCTGGCGGGTGCCGCCTACACGAAAGCGCTCACGGGTGACGCAAAGGGCTTGCGCCTTGCTCTCGTGCAGGAGGGCTTTGGCACGCCGGGTGCTGAAAAAGAGGTCGATGAAGCCGTGATGGAGGCGGCCCAGGCCTTCGAGAAGCTCGGGGCGCGTCTCGACCGCGTCTCCATCCCGTGGCATCGCGATGGCGCACCGATCTGGACGGGAATCGCCGGTGAGGGCGCGCTCGCCACAATGATCACCGGCAGCGGGCTCGGCACGAACTGGAAGGGTTACTATGCAACCGGGATGCTCGACGCCTTCGCGCGTGGTCTGCGGACCCATCCTGACGACGTTTCCGAGAGCGCCAAACTGTTTGCGATGCTCGGCCTCTACATGCGCGACCGTTACCACGGCCATTACTATGCCAAAGCCCAGAATCTTGCTCGCGCGCTCAAGGCCGCTTACGACAAAGTCCTGAGCGATTACGATCTGCTGGTGATGCCGACGATGACGACCCGGGCACCGCGCATCCCGCTGCCTGGAGCCTCACGCGAAGAGTACATGGCCGCCTCTCTCGGGATGGTTTCGAGTACGGCGCAGTTCAACGTCACGGGCCATCCCGCGATGAACGTGCCCTGCGCGGTATCGAAGGGCCTACCGATTGGCATGATGCTGGTCGGGAAGAGCGGCGACGACGCGACCGTGCTGCGCGCCGCCGACGCCTATCAAAAAGGCGCGTGACACTAGCGGAGCGCGGTTGCCGCGCGCAGCGAGCACAGGGGCCGGCGGAGTCTGCGACGCGCGGCCAAGGTCAAGAGTCTGCGAGCTGCGTCAAAAATCTTAGTCCTGATGGGGGTGGCGGGCAGCGGCAAAACCACGGTCGGCGAGCTGGTCGCGTGCCGCCTTGGCTGGTCCTTTCACGACGCCGATGACCTTCATACGGCGGCGAATCGGGAGAAGATGGCGCACGGAATCCCGCTCACGGACGACGATCGTCAGCCGTGGCTCGAGGCAGTCCGAGCCCTGATTCAACGATCAGTATCCCGAGGCGGCTCGGCGGTCATTGCCTGTTCGGCGCTCAAGCAATCGTATCGCGATCAGATAATTATTGATCGGGATGCAGTAAAACTTGTCTACCTGAAGGGATCATACGAGCTAATCGCGAAACGCGTGACGGCGCGGCAGCGTCATTTCTTTGATCCGCAACTCTTGCGTAGCCAGTTCGAGACGCTCGAGGAGCCGCGCGACGAACTGGTCATAGAAGTCTCGGAGGAGGCCCACGCGATCGCGGACAAAATCTGTGCGGAACTGGCGATCCGTGTCTCAGGCGGGTTCAGCAAAGAAGGCGAGTAGCTGCTCAATCAGATAATCCGGACGTTCTTCGGCGAGCCAATGGCCGGCGCGCTCGATGAGGCCGCCGCGAACATCCTCGGCCAGCTCGCGCATGGAGCGCAGCGGACTGTTACGGAAGCCGCGCTCGCCGCCCAGCGCCAGCACCGGCATCTTGAGCTTGGTCTTTGCATTTTCCTTGTTGTGATCGATATCGGCAAAGATCGCGCGATAGTATTCGAAACCGGCGCGCATCGCCCCCGGGGCCGAATAGCTGCGGCCGTATTCGTCGATCTCCGCCTCGGTGATCGCCAAGGGATTGTAAGCCGCAGAACGATAGAACCACGACAGGTAAGCACGCTCGCGGCCCGCCACGAGCGCCTCGGGCAGGTCGCGGACGCTGTGAAATGCGAGATGCCAGATGCCGCCGCGACGCGTGATCTGCGGGAATTTCTCCCAGGCCTCGCCGGGAATCGTGACATCGAGGATAACCAGCTTACGCACTTCGGACGGATTGGCGCAGGCATAGGCGTAGGCGACCGGACCGCCCCAATCGTGGCCGACCAGGAAAATCTTCTCGAGGCCGAGCTTGTGCACGAGTTGACGGATGTCGCCCGCGACGGTGCGCTTGTCGTAACCGCTCACCGGGCGCGAGGAATCCCCCAGCCCGCGCATGTCGGGCGCGATCACGGTATAACGCTGCGCCAGCGCTGGAATGATCCGGCGCCATTCGAACCAGGTCTGCGGCCATCCATGCAGCAAGACCACCGGCTCGCCATGTCCCGCGATTACGTAATGCAGCCGCACGTCGTCCAGCACGGCGGTATGATGCGCGAAGATCGATTCGTCGTTCATGCACTGCCGTCCCACAGCAGGCTATTAAAAAGATTTCAACTTAGAATCTTGACGCAGCTCCAGGGGGCGGGCGAGTCCGCGAGCGCGGCCTTTGGTCAGACTCGCCTGCTCCCTCCGCTTTGCTGCGCTAGCGTAGGCCCTACAGGTCCACCGGCAGTTCAAGATGTTCGCGATAGATGAAGTCGCGATGCGCGAAGAGCGCCGGATCCGCAGCCCGCATCACGGTTGGCTCGGCGCAGGTGTACATACTGCGAAAGGCGCTGGTCATTGCGCATTGGTCATCGGGCAGCGGCTGGATCAGAGCGGCGAAGCAGGCCCAGTAGATGTCAAGCGCGGTGAGCGCGTCACCGATCAGGTAGCGGCTGCCGCGCTGGCGTTGCGCCGCGAGCTGCCGCGCGAGCGCCTCGAGAATCTCGGCGACCCGTAGCGGCGCGCCTGCAGCAAATTCAGGCGCATAGCCATACTTGTTGCCGAGGAAGGTTGAGAATTTCCGTCCGCCCTCGGGTAAGTTTGGATTGCTCAGGCTCTCGTGCAGCAGCATCAGCCGGCGCGCCCAGCCGAAGCCGTTTTCGCCGCACAGCTCATTGGCGAGGCCGAACATCTGTGCCCGCTCGTCAAGCCTGGCTGGGATTAGAGGGGGCGTTGGTGCAATGCGCTCGGCCAGATAGAGCTGATCGCTCCACAGGCTGCGGGGCCGCTCGTCGTTGTAGATGAAGGCGGGCGCGGTCTCCTGCGCGGTCCATTGCCGCAGCGCCGGATTCTCTGCCGCGATGATCTGCCGCACTTTCACATAGGGAATTTTCTTGACGTGAAGTATGCCCTTGGCCGATTCGCTCCACGGTCCAGGGACGCCGGGGGTGAGCACCACGCGCAGCCCAGTCAACGGAATTGCCTGCTCGACTTCGATATATTGCGCCATGGGACTGTCCTTCGCTGTTGCGGAACCAGCTTACTGCAACTGATTGATCGAGGTTTTACTTCATCGCGGATGGTTGCGCCATCGCTCGGGCTCAACCCAGCGGCGCTTCGTGCGCGCCGACGACGGGCTGCTCACGTCTCGGCCCCAGTAAAACGACGATTGCGCACAACCCAAGCACAACCCCCAACCCGAAGCGCCGGAGCAGGCCGCGCCGCGGTGGATCATTGATCGTCGCGAGGTCGTGGCGGCGGTAGAGTTGCAGCGCGCCGCCGTCTAACAGTCGGTCGTAGCCGGCTGGTGGATCGCCGAAACCGGGCGGCGGCGGATCCTGCCTCAGGATATAGGGCGGTGACCCGGCCATCGCTTCGTGCAATGAATCCAGTCCGCGCACTCGGCTGCCGCCCTCCCACTGGTTGTTGGGGTCGTGTTGATACTCAATCGGATCGTCGTTGATTCCGGTAAGGATTGAAAACTGCACCAGAGAGTATGACGAGATGCTCTCAGTGAGATGGAGGATATGAGTTGCGGGCGTGATCCGGCCGGCCGCAATTTCGGCGTTAAGAGTTTTGATCAGTTCCATCTCGTCAGCATCAAAAGTCCAACGGCGGTCGCTATGTCCCGCCCAATAGCCATCGGCAGCGGTGTCGAGATTAAAAGCCCATTGCTCGGTGATCGTATGTTCGAGCGAGTCATAGTAGATCGGGTCGGTGTTGCGCCGCCACGGATAGATCAGGAGCGTCATCAGCGCGAGGAAGGTCAGTGGGCGCGACCAGCGATCATACGCCAGTGCAAATAATAGTCCGGCCGGGAAGATTAGAAAGTACGGACACCAATAGTCAGTCAGCTTGATACTGATATCGGAAGTCATCATGCGGGTGGCGGCGGTCCGGCCGAGAGCGCGCAACGCCGGGTCGAGATAATCGTCCAGCGCGCCGAGGAGCAAGGCGCCCGCGGCGATCCCCGCGTAGCGCGCGCGCAAGGGACGCTCGGCTGTGATGATCCCGAGCGTTGCGAACAGCCCGCCGAAACCGAAGAGGAACAGCATCGGCAGGTTCAAGCCGACCTTCGTGTAAAACGAGTAAAATATGAAAGCATGACGCGCGATCACTGCCAGCAGCAGCGCCCCGATTAGGGCGGCGTTGATGATTCGCAAATCGAGGTCTTTAAGCCGTTGCGGCTGCGGCGCGAGCAGGGCGGCAGCGGTCACAATCAGGCCAAGGCCGCTCAACAACAACAGCGGCAAGATCGGATACTGGACTTGCCAATCCAGCCCGATTAGCAACTCCGGAAATGCACACAAGCTCGCGCCGAACAAGGCGAGCACTCCGGCAAAGAAGCGCCGATAATCGCCCTCAACCAGCCACATCAGGACGCCGAGACCTGCCGTGATCAGGCCGAACGCGCCGATAATCGCATGGGAGCCGACACCGATTCCGAGCATCAGTGCCCCGGCCGCGAGCGTGATTCGGCGTCGGTTCAAATCGAGGAAAAATGCCAGCGCGAGCCCGATCAGGGCGAAATCGACGGCCGTGCCGCGCATCCCCTGAGCCCGCCGGAACAAATCAGTCGAGAAGAGCAGGAGCGCAGCGAAGCCGCCGGCAGTGTCGCCGAACAAGCTCTTGCCCAGGCGCCACGCCGCGAAAATCATCAAGGCCGCCATCGGCATCATCGCGGCGGTTTCGGTCAGAACGGCCAGTCGCGTGCCGCTGCCGAGCGCCAGCATCGCGTAGAAAAGTTCGAGGAAAGGTGTTTCGGCGTAACGTCCCCAGCAGCCGTAAGGGTCGTTGTCGAAGGGCAGATAGACTCGGAAGGTGAGGATCCGTTGGACGGAGGAGGGATAGGAGAGCACGTCCATGAAGGGCGGGACCGGAGAGGCGAGCTGCAGAGGGATGTACGAGACGGCCAGCAGAGCAGTCGCGAGCAGGGCGAGCTTCTGCCCGCTGCTCAGCGGGCTGAATTTTAACGACGGCGGTTTGCGCCACAACCAGGCGATGAGGAGCGCGATCAGACCCCAGATCGTAGCGGCGTTGAAGAGGCTCAACGGGCCCAGGATATTGCCGAGGATCGGCGCGAGCGCCCATGGCGCCGCTGCTCCGATCAGCAGCGCATCGGACGTTTGCAACTCTGGATCGAGCCGCAGCGCGGCGCCGCCCAGCAGGATCATGCACAGACCCCAGAAGAGCCAGACCTTGATCGCCGCCCATGCGGTTGCGGGTAAGACTTCGCGGATACCGTCGAAGGCCGCGCGCCAGCTCAGCGTCGCTGGAAAATCGCGCAAACGATGAATCGCCAGCAGCGTGATAACGCCTAAAGCGAGCCAGACGGCGAGCCAAGCCCAGTACGAATCTCCGGCCGCGCGGTCGTCCGGTGTCGCGTCTCGACGGGCGATCTCCATCGGGGAATTATGCGCAGAAATGTCTGAGAGGGAGTAGCCCGATCTTCCGGCGATGCGAGGAGAGGGGACTTGAACCACTACGCCTTGCGGCACTGGATCCCAAGTTCTGTGCGGCCAGTTCTACCACACAATCTGAGGCCAGATCGGGCCGAAAATACTGCACTCCTTGCGAACATCATCCCAGCCCCTATGACAGCGGACCAAAGTGGGCACTATGTGAGCACTGGAAATCGATTTTCGAGCGCTTGAACAGGGCGGCTGAACGATGTCCGCCGCGCCGCGCGGCTGCGACGGTTTTCGCGAACTCCGCCCCTGACAACCAGCCAACTGTAACTCCCCCGCATTGCATGTCCTTGGAGCTAACGTGCCCGTCGCCCGCTCAAAGTTTTCCTAGATCCGGGCATTTAGCAGCAGTTCTCGATTCTGGTGACAGCTCGGCATCACCATCACCCTGACGGGGACAAACAGTGCAGTGGCTGACCGCCTAGCCCATTGTGCGCGGGTTCCAGACGCCCCGCCAAACTCATCAATGCTCTAGGCGCAAAGAAATGCGGTGATTAAGCTTGGCCGTTGAACGGCGCAAGATGCCGTCATAGGAGTCCTCGAAAAGATTACGGAACCGTGAAACCTCGGCTCTGCTCCCAGAATCGCTCTCGCGGAGCTCCTTGATAAAGGCATTGACGTAAGAAGTAGTCTCTCTACCAGCCGGAAGAACAGAGGTGAGTTTCTCAGCTGCGCGGGCTCTTCATTGCCGGTTGTAAGGGGATCGAACCCGTGACGTCCAACTTGGGAATTCAGTGATTCTTGCCACATGGCGCCGCACACACTAGAAAGCTTACCGCTAACCGCGCTCACCTTCGGACGGTGGTCGCTTGCTGAGACGATCGAACTTCTGGAAGAGCCGAGTGCGGGAAAACTGCACGCTCGGATCTGTGAGGGCAAAAGCCGATGGCTGTGCTACTTGAGCCGAACGATATCGCGACTGTCCCGGAGTGTTAGTGCCGATGCAAAACTGACCCGGGTCGCCGATTGAAAATTGACCCACTCCCGGCATGGGGTACTCCAAAGCGGAGGGCCTCATGCTGGTGGCGGAGGGAGCGTGGAGATCCCGGTTTTGAGTCGTCAGGGGAAGAGCATCCGGGAGATTGCGCGGATGCTCAAAGTGTCGCGCAACACGGTCCGGCGCTATCTGCAAAGTGAGGGGCTGCCGCGGTACCAACGTGAGGCGCGACCGAGCAAGCTCGATCCTTACAAGCAGTACATCGACGGAAGAGTAAAGGCCGCGGCGCCGGACTGGATACCGGCGACCGTGCTGCTGCGCGAGCTGACGGCGCTGGGTTATCCGGGCGGCTACAGCATCCTCAAGGATTATCTCGCGACGTTGCGACCGGTAGCGAGGCTGGACCCGGTGGTCCGCTTCGAGACTGATCCTGGCCGCCAGATGCAGGCCGACTTCGCGACCATTCGGCGCGGGCGCGACTGGCTGGCAGTGTTCATCGCGACGCTGGGCTGGAGCCGGGCGACATACGTTGAGTTCGTCACCGACGAACGGCTGGAGACGCTGCTCGGCTGCCACGAGCGCGCGTTTTACTTCTTCGGCGGAGTGCCGCGCGAGGTCTTGTACGACAACATGCGCACGGTGGTGAGCGATCGCGATCAGTACGGCCCCGGGCTGCATCGCTACAACCGCACCTTCCTCGACTTCGCGCACCACTATGGGTTCCTGCCGCGGCTGTGCCGACCATATCGGGCGAAGACCAAAGGCAAGGTCGAGCGCTTCATCGGCTATCTGCGCGGGAGCTTCTACATTCCGCTGGCCAGTCAGCTTCGGCCCGACGACTGAAGGTCGATCGCGATACAGCCAACGCTCGGGTCGGGACCTGGTTGCGCGAGATCGCCAACGCGCGCGTGCACGCGACCACGGGCGAGGTTCCATGGATGCGCCTCGCGATGGAGCGCGAGCGGCTGCAACCGATGCCCGCGCCCTGGCCGGGATTGATTAAGCCCGTTCCGTCAAAGCGTCAGGCGGCACCGCCACTGGGGTATCAGCATTCGCTGCGCGTGTACGAAGAGCTGATTACGGCCGAGCTCAAATGAGCATCCAGCATCAGCGCGTGGTCGAGCTCTGCAATGAGCTTAGGCTCGGTAGCGTGGCCGCGCAGTATACCCCGCTGGCGCAGAAAGCCGCCGAGAAACACACGTCGTTCACTGACTTCGTTGAGGAACTGCTCATGGCCGAGCGCGAGTCGCGCCGCACGCGGGCCCGCGAGATGTTCGCACGCATCGCCGGCTTCCCAGCGGTCAAGACGCTCGATCAATACGACTTCACCTTCGCCACTGGTGCCCCGCGCAAGCAGATCATGGAACTGGCGAGCCTGGCCTTCGTTGAGCGCTCCGAGAACGTGGTGTTCCTGGGCCCTCGGGCGTGGGCAAGACTCATCTCGCGTTCGCATTGGGCTATCTCACCACGCAGAAGGGCTATAAGACGCGCTTCTTCAGCGCGGCCGATCTAATGCTGATGCTCGAAGCCGGGCAGCGCCAGGGTCGCTACCGGCAGGTGATGCATCGCGCGGTCAACGCTTACAAGCTGTTGATCCTTGACGAGATCGGCTACCTGCCTATGAGCCGCGAGCAGGCCCACCTGTTCTTCCAGGTGGTGGCGCAGCGCTACGAAGGCGGCTCGATGATCCTGACATCGAACCTGACCTTCGGCAGCTGGGATAGCGCCTTCGCCGGCGACAGCGTGCTTACCGCCGCGATGCTCGATCGCATTCTCCACCACCCCATTATCGTCAACATCAATGGCGAGAGCTTTAGGCTCAAGAACAAGCGCAAAGCGGGTATTCTGACTAACCCGGTAAAGCATCGCAGAGATTGAATGCCTCCTGTCAAGCTATTGGCGGCTCCGGTCAACCGATGTCTGGCGGCCCTTTGCGTATGTGTTCCCGCATTTGAGCAAGGCTGCCGCGCTGTTCATCGAGCCACTCAAGCCACCAAGTCGCTCCCGCCGCGCCAAGGGCTCCCACGATCGCCTTTCCCTGGGTCCGCTCACCGAGCGGGGTGGCACCGCTGGCAATCACGTCGAAGGGGGCGGAATCGGTACGATATTGGCGAACGTACTTGACGGCTTGTTCCAACTCATGCGGCTGCAGCCAAAACGCGGACCATGGAACGGTCCCGGGCCTCAGATCCGTCAACGCAACTGGAGGCATCTTTAGCGGAAACATGCCGTCCCATCGTGCCGCCCTCCGCATGGGTGGCTTGTTCGGCCAGAAACCCGCAACCCAGACCGGCACGCGCGGCGACTGTAGCGCTCGCGGGACAAACTTGGCGCGATCGATATGAAAGAATTCGCCATCGTGACTGAACGTCTCGCCGCGCCACAACCCGTCCAGTATTACCAGAGTTTCGTCAAGCTTATGCGCGCGAACCCGATCAGTCGGGTCCTCGCCAAAGCACTCGAATTCCCCATCCGCTGGTGCCCCGAGCCCCACGCCGAGAACGGTGCGGCCGCGCGAGAGATGGTCCAGCGATAGGACTTCCCGCGCCACCTTCCACGGCCGGCGCCGTGCCAACGGCGCGATCAGCGGACCGAGGCGAATACGCTCAGTCCGCGCGGCAATCCCGGCCAGCGCGACCCAGGCATCGACAAACGGAATATCTGAATGCCAGAGATGAAGGTGATCCCAAAGGAAAAAACCGTCCCAGCCCGCCTGTTCGGCATCGCAGGCAAGCGCAATGAGGTCGTGCGGATCGGCATACTCGCCGAAATTCTGTACGTAGACTCCATAACGCATTGTCGTCGGTAACCTCCGCATCTGTACTCGGGCGCTGCGCTATTCGAATTAATTCTCTTTAGCACAGAGTCTCCACGGTACGGCGAGGGGGAAGGTCCCCCTCGCGCTCCCCCTGGCAGACTACAAACTGGGTCGGTTTTACTTCGGCGAGATCTCGGCAAGTGGGTCAGCATTCAACTGGCGTTGACATGAGGGACAACGCGCGGTAAATCACGTTATTTTGCAGGATATGCCGAGACGCAAAACCCTTGAAAATGCTACTTTTTCTTACTGGGTTCTCCCGAATCCGGGTTTTCAATTCCCCCCGCCTCCACCACCTTAAGTGGTTGATTTTGTGAAGTTTTTGGTTCTGAAAACGCGCTCAGGGACTATTTCTGGCTGTCTGAGAGCTCGATACAGGAGAAAAGGCGGCTCTGATTGAGTGCCGGCACGGTTTGCAGACCCGGAATCAATATCCGGTAGCGCCGGAAAATCTCTGCTCAGAAGTGCCGCAAACTCGGGCGACCCAACCGGGATCTTCACCAACCGAAAGCGACAACGTGATGAAGGTGTCGCGGATGCAATATTGACCGCGTTGCGAATCCCGGCACGCCGGAGTGTCGGCCTCCAAACTCGCTTATTTGAACCACTCTTGCGACAAGGGGCGACCCTCACGTCGGCGAAGACAAAATATCGTCGTTCCTGTGCGTAGCGCGACTGCGGATTTCCTTAACAATCCGAAAGATCTCTGGAGCATGCGAGCAGTCCACCTTGAAGCTCGCAGCACTGGATTTCGTTTTATAAGCCCATCCTCGACGGCGTCACTGAGAGCTTTATGAAGAAGACCGACGGTTACGAAAGGCGAGATAACCAAGTTTGATTCTACGCCCGGGACAACCCGGCGCGGATTTTGCGCCCAGTGCGGATCAACTTTGACTTGCGAAAGTCTCCCCGGGCCGACGCAAACGCATTTTCATGTCGGTGCGTTTGATCAAGCCGCGCAGCTTCAGCCGACGAGAAAACAGTACTTTGCCGAGGAACGTCTTCCGTGGTTTCACATCGCCGAGGCATAAGGGCCGCTTGGTCCCTGCATCGGGAGGTGTTGAGCGTGCGCCCTCGGCGACGGGGGCCGAGACAGGTTCGCCCATGGTGGCCGAAGAGTTGACGGAGTCATTTTCCCACGGCGCTCGCCCCGCATGCGGTTGCTCGGAGTCGAATCACGAGGCCGGAGATTATGCTTGCGGCGTGGGCGCGTACCAGGCAATTACGGCAGCTCTTTACGCGGCGTTTCTCGAAATCCCGATAAAGCGGTACGAGATCGCCCTCAAGGGATACGCCGATCTCGTCGGCTTTTACGGAGTTTTCGAAGAACCGACGGGATTTGAGCGCGTCGTTGCGAAATAACGCTCGAGAGCGATTCGCCGGCGGAAAAATTTCGGGAATTGGAACGGCTAGGGGAGGAGCGCCCGGATCCTCCTTGCAGGCATTGTGAGTGGAGCTCTGGGTGCGGTCGCATTGATCTGGCTTCGCACGGGCGGCGGAAAAACTGAACACGCAGCTTCAAGAAGTAGTGCAAGGCTGCTGGCACATAATTTCGGTTTAATCGGACCAGGAGGCGAGGACAATGACGGTCGAGGAACAACTGATTCAACGTTACTTTGACGCGTTTAACCGCCACGACATCGAAAGCGTGATGGCCTGCTATCACGAAGAGCCGGTCATCGTCGGTCCGACGGGCAAGCGGTCCGTGGGTCGTGCAGAGGTCCGGCGCTCGTACGAAACCGAGTTCGCTGTGTTTCCCGACGGGCATTGCGATCTGCGTGTGTGCACGGGCAACAGCGGGCGTGGCGTGGCGGAGTCGTTCTTTCACGGCACCAATTCAAAACCAGGCAAAGTTGAGGCGATCGGTGCGGAAGTAATCGCAATTGTGGACGGCAAGATCGTGGACGGCAAGATCAAGCAGATCCGCGATTACCATCAGCCAGTGAACGCACGCGCGGGCAAGAGCCGCCACGAGGTGCAAGCGGCGCGTTAACCGCAAGGCGGCCGTTTTCCCGCGTGCACAGACTGGTCGCTGAGCCTATCAGGCCAGCTAATTATGGGAAGACGACCGCGCCGGTTCTGAGAGATAATGCGTTTTCACTCTCCGGTTTTGAAGATGGAGGCGCACTAGATAGATGACACCGAAGGAGGAACTCATCGAGCGCTATTTCGACGCGTTCAACCGCCACGATATCGAAGGGGTGAGGGCCTGCTTTTCACCGAGCGCTGGTGATCCTCGATGTCGAGGGCAGGTGGTTCGAAGGATGCGACGAGGTCAAGAGACGCTATGAAAATAGCTTCGCCTCAATGCCGGACTGTCGTTGTACTCTTCGCACCTTGATTGGGCATTCAGGTCACGGAGCAGCCGAGTCGTATTCCAGCGAACGCGTCCGAGATACGGTACAGTAGTGCTCGAAATTGGCGCGGAAGTGATAGGGAGCGGCGACGGCTGACTATCGCGCCGGCATTGGATCGGCGCGGGAGCCGAAGCCCGTTCGGAATCGAAGGTCCCGTGCGCGCTCTTTCGTAAAGTGCCATGATTCCGCTCATACCCAGGGGCAAGTAATGCAAAGGTGAAGAGGACAATCATCGCCATGCAGACACAAAATCGCAAGGCCGAGTTCACGATCGGGGCTGTAGCCTATGCACCCAAGGTGGTCACGATTTGGGAGGGAATCAGAGAGTACCTGCGTGACCGAGATTTGCAGACCGGGATCTATCAGGAATTTCGTGTTTGAGCCAGTGGTGGTGATTAGTCAGTAAGGATGAATCGGTCCTCGAATTGGATCGCCATCTGGGTCTTGGCAGCATGCCACGAAATTGGCGGATTTTTCCAGCGCGCCGGCACATTCCGTAGCAC